>CACYIR010000063.1:0-7222 GCA_902774525.1 uncultured Lachnospiraceae bacterium | reverse complement strand
TCTTACTTATATCATTCGGATTTTGTAATTTTATATCTATACCTGTAATACCTTCGTATAAATTATATCTATAATAAATCCCATCAAATCAAGAATATAGCACATTTTCAGGATTTATGTCAATAATTTTTTGGATTTGACTTCATGTATAAAATGTTATAGAATAAAAAACACAGATACTCATATTTGTTATCGTGAACGAAGTGAAGGATCTTTGTACATAAAACATAATACTTGAGAAAGAAGGTATACTGCTTTGGACAAAAAAGGTAGCGAATTAGTTCTTGAGAAAATCCACAAATCTGCCCATAACGGTGTGGTCGGAGCCATAATCCTGATCGTATTGTTCGGACCGGTTTCCCTGTTCGGTATATTTATGACCATAAGGGACGGTTTCCAGGATTACAGTGTTATGTTCATTATCTTTGCCGCTATCCTGGCTTTGGGAATCTTTTTGCTGGTATTCAACAAGAAAAGGCTTAACGATCCCATGAAATCGGGTGTCATCAAAAGAAACCCCAATATCCTTGAGATGGCTGACGAGCTTGTTGAGAACAAAGTATATGAGGATCAGTTCCTTATCCTCTCTCCCCGTATCATAGCAAATGCTGCTGATATCACTCAGATTTCATATACCGATGAGGTATTCCTCGTATATGTATATATCCACCGTACCAACGGCGTTATGGACACCAAGCAGCTCAAACTTGAGACCGCTCACGGTATGATGGGCTTCAATATCATCCGTAAGAAGGATGAAGAAGTCAATGTTCTTATGAACAATGTATTATCACACTGCCGTTATGCAAGAGCCGGCTACACAAAGGAAAGTCTTGCATATCTTAACCAGATGCGTGAGCTCTGGAAGAGAGACCAGGCAGCCAAGAACGGGAACCCTAATACTTAATACAACTTTATTTTTATTTGTCATCCATATTGTCATCCTGAGCGTAGCGAAGGAGCTTTAATCTCTAACTCAAACAGAGCCAACATGAATTATCATGCTGACTCTGTTTTTATGTACATATCCTGCCTTACATATTCTGTCCTGCCTGCGGTTAACCTGACCTTAGTTCAGCCGGCCTGCTTCCTTATCCTATTAACCTGCCTGTGTCCGGTACATCTCGGCGTATTTTCCGTTAAGTGATATAAGCTCATCATGCGAGCCTTTTTCTGCTATCTGTCCGTCTTCTATCAGTATGATGATATCGGAATCCCTGATGGTGGACAGTCTGTGTGCTATGATAAACGATGTTCTGTTCTCGCATATCGTTAGCATCGCATTTCTTATCTTCTGTTCGGTCACGGTATCTACCGAGCTTGTTGCCTCATCAAGTATCATGATCGGAGCATTGGTAAGCACCGCTCTCGCTATTGTGAGCAGCTGTCTCTCACCCTGGGACAGCTCCATGCCGCCCTGCTCAAGTACAGTATCGTACCCGTGCGGCAGTCTTTCGATAAAGGCATCGGCACCCGCTGCTATCGCTGCTTTCTTTATATCATCAAGTGAAGCATCCTCATGACCGTATGAGATATTGTTCCTCACTGTATCTGCAAACAGTGCCGTATCCTGTAATACTACACCGAATATCTTTCGAAGATCTCCCATCCGGTAATCTCTTAGGTCATTGCCGTCTAAGTATATGCTTCCGTCATTAACATCATAAAAACGTGTGAGCAGGTTGATGATGGTGGTCTTTCCGGAACCGGTGGGACCTACTATGGCGACCTTCTTACCTGCGGGGATCTTAAGCGATATATTCTTTAATATCTGCTTGCTCTCATCGTATCCGAAGCTTACTCCCTTAAACTCTACCTCACCCTTGGGTGATTCAAGGTCGATCGCATTTTCCTTATCGGCAGGCTCAGGCTCTTCATCCATGATCTCAAATACACGCTCGGCACCTGCCACAGCTGTCTGAAGGTTATTGTATACGTTTGCTATATCGACAAAAGGCCTGGTGAACTGTCTGGAATACAAAAGGAACGTACTGATTAGTCCTATGTCTGTGATCCTGCCGTTGACAAACAGCAGACCGCTGATAACGGCTATAGCCAGATAACAGATATTGTTTATTACGTTCATCAGAGGCATAAGATATCCTGACCAGATCAGTGCCCTGATGGATGTCTTGCACAGGTTCTCGTTCTTTCTGTCGAAGTCGGCCTGCATAGCCTGCTCGCGGCCGAATGCCTTTACTACCGTAAGTCCCGATATACCTTCTTCTATCTGTCCGTTAAGTATACCGAGATTCTTCTGCTGTTCACGGAAAAGTTTCCTGGTCTGTCTGGTAACCACCTTGGTAAGTACAAATATCATGCCAACGCTGCACAAGGTAACCATGGTAAGCAACGGGCTCAGTATTATCATCATGGTAAATATACCGATGATGGTAAATATGTAAGTCATGAGCAGTGTGATCGAGCTCGATATGGTGGTACTGATATTATCGACATCGTTGGTAAGTCGGCTCATGAGTTCACCATGCTGGTGCTTGTCGAAAAACTTCAGCGGCAGCTCTTTGATCTTTCCGAACAATACCTGGCGTATATGATTGATGATCCTCTGTCCTATGGCTGCCATGAGGAACTGCTGCATGAACTTGACAAACCAGTCGCATACATACAGTCCTGCCAGAAGCAGCAACAATGTGGTGATGGTGTCCCCGTTGCTGATACGCGTGATGATACTTCCCGTAAGTCTCGGAGATATTATTGAAGCTCCTGAGGAAAAAGCCGAAAGTAAAAGCACCCAGCCAAGTCCTTTCCTGTGACCTTTTGTTAAGTCCCAGAGTCTTTTCAGCGTACCTTTTAAGTTTTTAGGTTTTACTACTGCCGCACCTCTGCCCGGTCTTGATATACCGTTCAGGTTCCGTGGCGGTACCGAAGTTATCCTTGATTCTGCCATTTTCTATTTTTCCTTATCAATTATCTGCTATCTGTCACCTGTCTACTGTCATCCTGAGCGTAGCGAAGGATCTTATAAGTTTCAAGCAATTTTCCCTATCTGTGACTCATAAATCTCTCTGTAAGTCTGGCAGCTCGCAAGCAGCTCACTGTGTGTCCCGAAGCCCTGTACCACTCCGTTATTAAGACACAGTATCCTGTCGGCTCTCATGACGGTAGAGATCCTCTGGCTGATGAGCAGCACTGTCGCCTGTTTCTCCATACAGCTTAAGCCCTTAAGTACCGTACTCTCCGTATTGGCATCGAGAGCACTGGTACAGTCATCGAGTATGAGTATACCGGGATCCCTTATAAGGGCTCTAGCCAGGGAAAGCCTCTGCTTCTGTCCACCCGAAAGGTTTACGCCGCCCTGTCCGAGTAAGGTGTCATATCCGTCCTTGGTCTTTTCTATAAAGTCTTCGGCACAGGCTATCTTTGCCGCCTTATATATGCGCTGCTTATCTTCTTCCGGCATCTGTGATACTGTCAGACTGTTATTATCAGCTTTATCATCAATTTTACCATCCGCCTTAACTGCCGATTTCATTTCTCCTTAAGTGCGCCTCATCGATCTCGTTTACATTTACGCCGTCCACCAGGATCTCTCCTTCTGAGACGTCATAGAATCTGGGGATGAGATTTACCAGGCTGCTCTTTCCGGAACCTGTCGGTCCTATTATGCCTATCGTCTCGCCCGGAGACGCAGCAAATGATATGTGGCTTAGAGCATCTCTTGATGCACCCGCGTATGCAAAGGAAACATCCTTAAACTCGATGGTACCCTTGATATCGGGACGTTTGGGATTTTCTGCCTTCTTCTGTGCGGGCTTTTCATCGAGCACTTCCTTGATACGTTCGGATGATGCCAGAGCTCTAACCGCATTGTTTATGACATTTGATATGAAGTTAAGTGCAAAAAGAACCTGACCCATGTAGTTGACTGATGCCATGAGCCTGCCTATATCCGATGCATTCTGGTTTTTGGAGATAAAAAGAAGTAATACTATACCGAAGTTGACGGTAAGGTTGATAAGAGGGGCAAACATAGCCATGGCACGTAGTGCCGAAGTATTGGCTGCCGCCAGGTTGTCCGAGGCATCCTTGAACTTCTCTGTTTCCTTGTCCTCGGCCCTGAATGCCTTTACTACACGTACTGAAGAAAGGAACTCTCTCGATACGCCGTTCAGCTTGTCGAGTTTTTTCTGAACCCTTCCGAAACGGGGATATCCCACGAAGATATTTGCCACTATGAGAAGCGTAGCTACCAGTATGATCACTATCATGATGGGAGCCTGCTTGGGAGTCTGTATGATGATAAGGATAACCGCACCTATACCTGTGATAGGAGCCTTTATCATGATCCTCATTATGCTGTTGATGAAGTCCTGTATCTGCGTTACATCATTCGTTATCCTGGTAATGATGGATGCAGGCTGCAGTCTGTCGATATTTTCCAGGGACAGGCTCTGCACATTTTTATATATGTCGTGCCTTATCTCTTTTCCTATGGTCTGGGATGTACGGCTTGCGAAGTGGTTACGCATGACCGCACACAATGCTCCGAATAAAGCAATACCCAGCATGATGCCGCCGTATCCGAGTATCCTGCTTACATCCGCATTTGCCACGCCCTCGTCCACAATATATGACATATACGTAGGCTGCATAAGGTCCGCTACAGCTTCCAATGTAAGGAATGCCGTAGATATCAGAAATATCACAATATGTCTTTTTAAATAGCTTAAGATGAGTTTCATTTCACACTTTAAGTTCCTTTATCATTTTGTTTGCAGACGGATATGGTAAGCAATATATTAGCCATTATCACTATATCCATCAGTACCGCAGGGACTATCGCTGCAATATTTACCCGGAAACTGAGCGATATGATCGCCGCTGCCACATATACTACAACCGAGGCAGGCCATAAACGCAGCCATCTTCTTTCCTGTACGTCACTCGCATCCGATACCATATCAGCATAAGCATCGAAAGTGATCTTGTAATTTATCACGGATATGATAAGACCGATAAGCAATAATCCACTGTTAACAAACCTGCCGTAATCGATGATATTGATCAGGATCCTGATCAGTATATGTAATCCGGTGAGCAGTACCGTTACCCTGAAGATGGGGCTGAAAGGTACCATCTTCCCATATGTATACATCATCACTCCGGCCAAAGGCAGATATACTATTGTCATGACACCGTTGTAGGTGCCGGCTATATCGGGTATGATCAAAAGCATGAAGCAGAAAAACAGTACCCAAAGGTATTTTACTGCTCCGGACAATCCGTAATCTCTTACTCCCCATGCGTAGAGCTTAGCTTCGATCACGCTGTCCATGTTGACTCTTCCCATGTAATCGGCACATGCGTATCTTTTATCGCATTCACCGCAGTTATCGTAATTGTTTTTCCTGCAGCACATAGCTATGGGACAGTACGTACAATACCTTCTGTCTGAATCGTCCGCATTTGTTATCACCTTGTTGCCGGGTGACCTGTTAAAAGCAGCTTCCGGCTTACAGCCATAGCACTTGCCCTCAGTTTGATTTACGCAGTTATCACATCTTTTCCCGCAATACGAATTCTCCATATCGCTACCCCGTTTTATACATCTGCATTAACACTATGTACATTCTTTTACCAACAATATAAAATTATAACTCAATTCAATTTTCATTACAATGTATTATATTAAAAAAGTGCCATCGGAATCAATCGATGACACTGAAAACCTTTGTTATCCGAGCCCTATACCTGTAAGTATCAGGATTGCTCCCGCCACTATACATACCCAGGCAATGATCTTTACGGATTTTTTTCTTATATTCTTTTTATCCGGCTTAATAAGCACGGCTATCCCGGCTGCAGCGAGTATAATACCCACTATCATTAAAGTCTTTATTAAGGTGGGATTCACCGATGTATCACGGTTAAACGCATCAGAAAATCCATCTAAAAAACCGCTTAAAAACACTTATGTACTCGCCTCCGTATATATCCGAACAAAATTACTTTACAAGAAGTGACTCTCCTGTCATCTCCTTAGGCTGAGGGATCTCCATGATCTCTAACAGTGTAGGGATGATATCTGCAAGCTTGCCGCCTTCACGAAGCTTTACGCCGTCCTTATAGTTAACAAGGATGAAAGGTACGGGATTGGTGGTATGAGCGGTGAAAGGAGCACCTGTCTCATAATCGATGAGCTGCTCTGCATTACCGTGGTCAGCACAGATGAACATTGTGCCGTCAACTTCCTTGATGAATGTCTCAAGCTCGCCCAAGCACTCGTCGATTACTTCGATAGCCTTAACAGCTGCAGGAAGCACGCCTGTGTGTCCTACCATGTCAGGGTTAGCGAAGTTACAGATGATAACATCATAGTAAGCGTTTCCGTCCTCATCCTTCTTGGTGATAGCCTGGCTTAACTTATCACATACGGTGTAAGCGCTCATTCTGGGCTTCTTGTCATATGTAGGAACATACTTGGGTGAATCTACAAGGATTCTGTCCTCGTTAGGATTGGGAGCCTCTACACCGCCGTTGAAGAAGAATGTAACGTGTGCATACTTCTCTGTCTCAGCGATACGAGCCTGCTTTAAGCCTAACTTTGAGATATACTCTCCAAATGTATTGGTAAGCTGTACCTTTTCAAAAGCTACAGTCTTGTTCTTGATAGTAACATCATACTCTGTGAAGCATACGTATGTAAGAGGAAGGAACCCGAATCTTCTCTCAAATCCGTCGAACTGCTCATCACACATAGCATGGGTGATCTCTCTTGCACGGTCGGGACGGAAATTGAAGAATATTACAGAGTCATTTGCCTTGATGGTAGCTACGGGTTTGCCGTCTTTCTTTACTACGAAAGGTACTACGAACTCATCAGTTACACCTGCATCATAAGAAGCCTGGATACCTGCTGTAGCTGACTCAGCCTCGTTGCCCTCGCCGTATACGAGTGCTGCATAACCCTTTTCTACTCTGTCCCAGTTCTTATCACGGTCCATTACATAGTAACGGCCCTGAACTGATGCAACCTCTCCTACACCGATCTTAGCCATCTCTGCTTCAAGCTGTGCTACATAGTCCTTGCCCGATGCGGGAGGTGTATCACGTCCGTCAAGGAAGCAGTGAACATATACTTTCTTAAGATCGTTGCGCTTAGCAAGCTCTAAAAGTCCGTAGATATGAGTGATATGGCTGTGAACGCCGCCGTCTGATACAAGTCCGTAAAGATGAAGTGCAGAATCATTCTTCTTGCAGT
>CACYIR010000062.1 GCA_902774525.1 uncultured Lachnospiraceae bacterium | reverse complement strand
AAGGATCTTTCCAGTTCTTTACGAGATCCACACATTCATCGAATCTTCCCTTAGGTATCTCTGTCTCCTCGGAAAAAGCCAACCCGACTCTGCAGATATTGGCTCTGATACCGGTATCCGAAAGTATCTTTCCGGAGTTCCAAGGGAAATCATACATCTCCGACACATAAGTGGTACCGCTCGCAAGCATCTCCATGACTGCAAGCTTTTCTCCCGCTTCTATATCTATGGGTTTTAACTTATCTTCTACCGGGAATATAGCCGTTTCAAGCCATTCCTGAAGTGCAAGTCCGCTGCCGACACCTCTCAGCAGTGTCATCGGTCCGTGGCAGTGTGCATTTACGATACCCGGCATAAGCACCGCCCCCTTCATATCCTTCTCACTGTCACATGAAGGAGCATCAGTATCCGGTCCTATATATGAGATCTTATCATTTTCCACACATAACACTTCATGCTTTAATACGGAAAAATTACCGTTCTCATCGGTAGCAAGTATTATGCAGTTCTTAAACTTAACGCTCAATTTTATCTCCTTATATCTTCATCTTATCCTTAAACGGCTTAAATATGTTATCATCCGTTTTTATATACTTTCTGTCAAAAGTGATAAGTCCGTTGGTCTCCTTTTCTATATCACAGAACTGGGTATATATGCATCCGCACAGTCCCATGCCTATAGCAGGTATGATCTCGTTCTTATACAGATTTCTGATCGCATCGACGAAAGAAAGCTTATCCTCGAATACCTTGTAACCGTATCCCGCATCCTCCAGACTGTGATCCTGTATCTTTAACGAATATCCGCCGAATTCCGACAGCATTATCGGCTTTTCGGTCCTCGGCATGTTAAACTTCTTATAATAGCAGTGTATACTCTCTACGTCGGTCTTTCCGCCCTTGAACCAGCCTGAGGCACTGTCGATAAACCGTGTACTGTCGAGGCCCTTTATAAGGTCATATATCTGGCTGCTGCAGAACTGACCCCATCCTTCGTTAAACAGAGTCCAGTAACAGATGCAGGGGTGTGAATAAAGAGTCTTCACGGTACTCTGTGCCGCATTTATATACGATCTTCTCTGTACCTTACCCCTGTGCTTAAGCTTGTCGGAAAGCTTGGTAAATCCGGCCATAGGGAACACGATATCCCTGATCTTTGAGTACTTGCCGTTGTTCACCATGTCCTGGAATACTATCATGCCGAGCTTGTCACACTGATAATAAAACTCTTCCGCTTCGATCTTTAAATGCTTGCGGATAGTATTAAATCCGAGATTTTTGGCTGTAATGATATCAAACTTATAATCATCTGCTCTTTCCGGAGTATATAATCCTTCCTTCCAATACCCCTGATGCAGCACTCCGTTAAAGAAATAAGGTTCTCCGTTTAAGCACAGACGCTTAAGGCCGTATGCTTCCTTTATCTCAAGCGTACGGAGTGCAAAATAAGAATCCACCTTATCATTTCCCACCTGAACCGAGAAGAAGTAAAGATGAGGATCTTCAGGACTCCACGGTTTTTTGACCATAGGAGTAAGTCTTATCTTTCCGTCATAGAAACGATAGCTCTTGCCCTCGAAAAGGACTCTTCCCTCGTCCACGCCGGCTATCTCGATATCGGCATACTCCAGGGTAGATGTGACTTTAAGTCCCTTTATATAATACTCGGGCACAGCTTCAAGCCATACGGTCTGCCATATTCCCGATACGGGAGAATACCATATCTCCTTAGGATTCTCGCTCTGCTTGCCGTATGGTATGTTTTTATCCATATCGTCTATTACTTTTATCACAAGCTCGTTTTCATCCAGAAGGAACGGAGTGATATCCACCTCTAAAGGACCTTCTATAGATGTACAGCAGGATATTACAAAATGTCCGTTAATGTATATCTCGGCTTTCTGGTCTATGCCGCCGCAGTGCAGCAGCACTCTTCTCCAGCGAAGCTTGATCGGTGCATCAAAATATCTTCTGTAATAAAGCCTGCTTCCCTTTTTATAATGCTTTCCGACGCCCGAAAGTGCCGACTCCACCGGATACGGTACCATGATCTTCATGGAATACTTCTGCGGCGGATAATCATACTGGGACACGTCGAAATCCCATTCACCGTTCAGATTGCAGAAGCTGTCTCTCCTCATCTGCGGTCTGGGATAAACATTCCAGGGAATATTCTCTTCGGCCTGATAATTCTGTAAGATCAGTTCATTATCCATAAACTATTGAACCTCTATGTGCTTTTCATTCAGTTTCTTATCCACGTATTTATTTACAAGGTATACGATAACCGCTGTGATGGGAACACCCAGGAACATACCGGCGAACCCGAAATATGCCCCGCCGACGGTAATACCGAATATAACCCATATAGGCCTGATACCGGTCGAATCACCGAGTATCATAGGTCCTAAGATCCATCCGTCAAACTGCTGGAGTGCAAGGATGATACCCGCAAATATAACCGCATCTATCGGTTCTATACATAAGTACAGAAGTATGCCCGGTACGGCACCGATAAAGGGTCCGAAGAAAGGTATCATGTTGGTAACGCCAACTATAACAGCCACAAGCAGGCTGTACTTCAGATGGAATATGTTAAGGATGATAAATGTAAGGATTCCGATAATAAGCGAATCGATGGATTTACCGATGATGAATCCGGTAAATATCTGGAAGCTTTCCTTGGCATTCTCGATAAATCCGCCCGCAGTCTTAGGCTTCATGACGCAGTATACCATCTTTGTAGCCGCATGAGCTATCCTTCTCTTATCACATACCATGTATATCGAGATAGCCATAGCAAGCAGGATATCTATTACTACATGGATTATGCTGTATGATGTACTGAAAATCTTAGGTATAAAGGTCATTATCAGATCGCTTGATTTTGAGAATACAGAAGGCAGTGCCTCGTTGATCTTGTCCTTGACCAGATCGATATCTATAGAAGGGAATGTGTTTTTAAGGCTTTCCAAAATACCGTTAAGCTTCTCTCCCAGCTTCGGTCCGAGAGTCTTGGATTTATCCAGAAGGTTTGCAACACTTTCTCCAATCTCGGGAGCAAGTTTTACTATGGACAGCACGAGCAGTCCGAAGAATACCGCAAAGGTAAGTGTGATGGAAAGTCCTGCCCTAAGCTTAGCCTTTTTTATCTTACATACCTTTTCGAAAAATGCCTCATCCACAAAGTTAACTATGGGAGTAAGGATAAACGCGATAATACCGCCTATAATAAACGGTGAAAGTACCTTTATAAACTTACTTACGGCACCCATTACCGGAACTATGTTGGAAATAAGTATCGTAAAAAGTATAAGTGCAGCCAATGCGGTAAACGCATATATGGTTACAGTAAAATACTTATCGTTCGGAATAAAGCGGGCATGCCCCTTCTTACCGGTCGCTTCGGCATTCTCGTCCTCCAAAGCAGCCCTCTGCTGTGCATCATCTTCCTGTGCCTCTTCATCGATATTTACATGAAGGGTTTTATCCGGATCCTTTTCTTTAAAGAACTTTACAACGATCGGTTCACGATGTCCGCGCTCGGTCATGTTCTTTTTCTTTTTATTCTTAGAAAAAGGATTAAGTCTCATTGTAACTGTAACCTCCAAAAACTATTTATTGTTAGTATCGATCCTCGCTATAAGTACCGCTCCGCCATACTGGGGATAGGAGCTGAAATACACTCCGCCTCCTCCTGTGCCGGCGTGTATAAGCTGTCCCTGAAGCCCTGATACATATTCATCATTCCAGTAATCGTAATATTCGTAATAATCTACGGCACCGTAATACAGAGCCACATGGTCTATCTTCATGAATCTGCCGTTATCCCTGCCGCTTGAGAAGAACAGGAAATCACCGGGCAGAAGCTCCTCCGGCGAGAGGTCGCCCTTGGCAATTGTATATCCGTTTTCATCAAGATACTTGGCCAGATCCGCAGAAGTAGGTGCGTAAGTGGTCTCTTTTATCTTTAATCCTGCAAATGCATAGCTTCTCCATGCAAGAGAACTGCAATCAAAATATCCTTCTTCCATACGCCTGCTCTGGTCGTACTTGGCACCCTGCTGCTCGCCGGCCCAGAGTACAGCCTTTACAGCTGTCTCATCTCCTACATTTACCGTATAATGCATCTCGGTATCGCCTACGGTAACGGTAATGATGGTAAAGCCCTTCTTCTTTGTCTTAAGCTTACCTTTTTTTGATATGGAAGCTACGGAAGTATCGGAACTCTTATAGGTAACCTTAAGGTCATCCGGTACACCTGTCACCTTGTAGCTGAATTTGGTGCCGGGCCATGTAAGCAGATTATTCCCTCCGGATACATGTACATCTATGACCGAAACATCTTCGCTGAATTCCTTACCGTCCACATTAATGGTGAGTGTGGCTTTTCCGCTCGTAACCGGTACAATGCTTCCGTTTTCATTTATATCCAGGACAGAAGTATCGGATGAGGTACATACCACCTTAGTGGAGGACCTCCTGTCCATGATCTCCGGCTCATAAGTCTGTCCGACCCAGAGATAATCTCCGAACTTTACGTATTGCGGTGAATAAGGAGTTACCGTGATATCGGAATAAAGCTTTGTCCCGTCATCCGTTTTATAATATATCCTGTATCTGGAATATGTATCGTATGTATCATATCCGATATACTCATCAGCCGTGAATATACCGTTATCATCCGCACTGATATGTCCGCCGTATCCGTATACGGAGGCATCATAATAACTGTAGCCTTCATTCCATCCCAAAAGCTCAACCGATGTGATCTTTGAATTGATCATCGTAAGATCGTTGGAGCATCCGACAGCGACACTCAGATCCCTGCTCTCTGGACCGGTACGTACGGTATTCAGCACAAGCTTTCTGGAATAGGTAGTTCCATCTTTTTTCTTTCCCTTAAGCCTTATCTCATAGATACCGCTCCTTCCGGCAGTGATATTAAATATCCCCCTGCCTTCGATCTCTACTGTGGGATAATCCTCCGAGTAGTAGGGAACGGAATAATCTATGCATCTTACATCATATTCGTATTCTTTGATATTCTTGATGCCTGACAGCTTTACATCCTGTGACTGACCGCTGTAAAGAGTCAGCTCTTCATCGGAAAGCTTAAACTTATTGGCCTTAACCTTGACGCTGCACTCTGCTGTCATACCGCCGAAGTACGCCTTTATCACGGTCTTGCCGGTACCTGTACACTCTATCGTACCGTCAAAATACACCTTTACTATGTCACTGTCACCGCTCTCAAAATATGCATACCAGTCATATGTAAATTCGGTATTCTCCTGGAAAAACTCCTCATCGTTGTATATAAGATTGAGCCTCAGCGTATTACCCTCATAGAGAGTAAGGTTATCCTGTTTGAAATAAAGCTCGGATGCAGATGCTTTATATGTACCGAAGGTAAACGAAAATACCGTCATACCCGTCACAAAAAGCAAAAGACACAAAAATACAATGATAGAAGCTGTTTTCCTGTTTGTTTTCCGCATACTTTGGTCCACCGATCGTAATATTTTGAAATACCAGAAATCCTTATAGTACCTGCGCATAAAACCACTAAATACATTATATCATATAATTCCTATCTGTAAACACTAATTATGCCGATTTAATGCAGTTTATATTTTTTTTATTTTACATAATTGTTATGCAAATATTAATTGTAGCACTAATACGGTAAATATTTAAAAAAGCCTTGAAAATCAAGGGATTTTAAGGTAAAATAAAAATGTTAAAGGTCTTTTAAATAAGTCTTGTTTACAAGGCTTACCAAGACCGGAAAATTAAGCCTCATTTTTTATACTGATGAGGTGTTTACACGGAGGAAAAAACTATGAATATTGAGGGTATGTGGTGTCTCGTTGCAGCTAAAATCTTAGATACTGCTACATTCGAGCAGATCTGGGCAACAAACGAGGATATCAAAGCTCTGCCCGAGGACAATTTTGCAAGGATGCTCGGCGGTGCACTGATTGATTTTAAGGATGACGGAAGCGGCTATATGTTCTGCAATACCGGCAAGACCAAGGCTGACGTTCCCGCTGACGAATTAAATGCGGCTCTTGAGTCCGGCGAGGTTATCGAGCTTGACGGAAGTCTTTTTGTAGCACAGCCTAAAAACTGGAAAGAAGAAGGCGGCGTCATCTATACAGACTCCGGAGAACACGGAGAAGTATTGGGAGAAGCTATCAATCCCTGGAAGCCCGTTGAGGAGCTCGGCAATACCATTATCGTTGAAGGCCGGTATCAGTTTGCTCCTTTCGGCATGACTCCCACCGAGGTTAAAAAGACCGTTAAGGAAGTAAAGGAGGCTTCAGCCGAAGTAAAGGCAGCAGCAGGTACATATAAGGGTATATATAAGAAGTTCATCGGCGATCCTGATACAGCTAAAGAGACCGATAAGGAGTTCTCATTAGAGCTTAAGGAAGACGGCACAGGCACAAGCAACCGTGACAACCTTAATATCAAGGTACCCACATGGGATGTAGTAAACGGCGATGTTACACTTACCGAGAAGTTCTTAGGCACTATTGATTACACCGGAAAGCTTGAAGGCGCTACTCTCACACTCTATAACGGCGATCCCGAAAATGCATTCACATGCATGTATGTATTCGAAAAAGCTTAATTCAAATATAATTAAGACATCAATTTTTATACATAACCCCGGAGGAAACATGGACGATCTGATTTCGGTAATAGTACCTGTATATAATGTAGGAAAATACTTCAGGCCCTGTCTGGAATCCATCCGTGCGCAGAGCTATAAAAATATAGAAGTTATCCTTGTGGATGACGGTTCGACAGACGGCTCGCAGAAGGTATGCGATGAATACACCCATATAGATGAGCGTTTCATATGCATACATAAGAAAAACGGCGGTCTCTCCGATGCCAGAAATGAAGGCATAAAGCTTGCTTCAGGACGATACGGCATGCTCGTCGATTCAGATGACTACATGCACCGTGATGCCATAAAGATACTCTATCAGAATCTGACCGAAAATGAAGCAGATCTTGCCATCGGTAATTACAGACGCGTAAAGCCCGATGAAGCGGTCGACCTTGAAGCTAATCCTTCTAATACCGTCACAGTATATGACACACGAGGGGCGTTAGCTGAGCTCTGTGAGCTTGAATACAACTACTTCACCGCCAATCATATCCAGCAGTTCACTTCCGCCTGGAATAAACTCTATAAGATAGAACTGTTAAAGGCTGTTCCTTTCCCTAAAGGAAAAGTATTCGAAGATGTCGGTACCGCTCATGCATTCATACACAAGAGTGCAAAAACCGTATATACCGATGCCATACTCTACTATTACATCATACGTGAAGGAAGTATCTCGAGAGTATCTGTCAAGAATACTGACATGATCACAGCTTTTGAGAACAGGATTGAATATTTTAAGGAAAACGGACTTGATGAGTTTCTTGACAACACCTACCAGACATATATGACCGTACTGATGCGTACATATACTCATCTGGTTGAAACTCCTGATTCTCCGAGGATAAAAAAAGAAATCCATGCAAAAGCGAAGGAATTATATAAGGAGCACAAGGATCTGTTTAAAGACAGTAACTTAAAAGCGGACTGCAAGCTGTTTATCAACTTCCCGTTTATATTTAAGTACACCAAGTAAGATTCTTCGCACGCTCGGAATAACAATGTTCATGATCAATAAACCAAAAAGAAATCACCCGATATCGGGTGATTTCTTTATTTAATCATGATTAAATTATTTCTTCTTAGCAGCCTTCTTAGCGGGCTTGGTGTTAACCTTTTCCTTAAGAGCCTTTCCTGCCTTAAATGCGGGAACAGTAGCAGCTGCGATCTTAACAGCCTCGCCGGTACGAGGATTCTTTCCTGTACGAGCCTTTCTCTCGCTTGTCTGGAAAGTACCGAAGCCGATAAGCTGTACTTTCTCCTTCTTCTGAAGTGCATCACCGATTACGCCGAATACAGCCTCGATAGCTGCTGCTGCATCTTTCTTCTTTAAAGCAGTCTTCTCTGCTACTGCAGCTACTAATTCAGTTTTGTTCATAATCTAAACCCCTTTCGTTTATTTGTCTTCTACATAGGCAATTTTATTAACTGCCTTCTGTATAATCACAGTATACTATATATTCATTGAAAAATCTACACTTTTTTTCAATTTTTTTAAGTTTTTTTTCATTTTTTTTAGGTTTTTTGCCGTTTTTTTGGGTTTTCGACCTGATTTTGCCCAAAATAACATCATTCCGGCTTAAAAACCACTCAAAATTCAGTCCCAAACATCCAGTCAACTATTTCATATCCTTCGCCGCTGAAGGTAAAGAATACATCCTGAAGACCTGTGATGGGAGCATCAAATTCTGCCGTAACGGTCGTTTCCTTAGCTGCATCTGCTTTAATAGGCATATATCCTGCCACTTCGCCGTTCGGATACTTTGTGGTAATACGGATAACACCGTCTTTTCCGTTGGTACGTACTGTAGCTGTGAGCTTCTTTGCACCCTTATCACCGAAATCAACACCCTGAAGTTTTATAAAGTCACCGTCATTGATAGCTGTAAGGAGCAGGTTGCCGCATCCGTACTTCTCGCTTACTTCATCTGCGGGAGCTGTATCCACACCGGCCATAACAGCAAATGTAGCTCCGTTGATCTTCTCATAAGGATTAAGTGTGCCGACCTGCTGTCTTGCGTTTCTGGTCATCTTGATATTGCCGATAGTGCCGTCCTCACCCATGGTGAATTCCTCAATGCTGGTTGAACGGTATCCGTGTAATACTCCTATCTCCTTCTCGAGCATACGTGAATGATATGTGATATACCATTTATCCTTGAACTTGAATATCGCATGATGGTTGTTGCCGCCGAGACCGTAATAATATCCGGGATTCTTAAGTATCCTCTCCTTGAAGGTGAAAGGTCCTAAAGGATTCTTGCTTTCCATGACGCAGATCTCACCGTTCTCGAATCCGTACTCGTTCTCTCCGTCTGACTCCACGTTAAAGTTACTGCAATATGTATAATAGTATGTATCTCCGTATTTATGAATACCGGAATCCTCAAACAGATAAGGAGCATCGATGGTAACAGGTACATCCTTAAGGCTCATCATATCCTCACCGAGCTCTGCGCATCTGCCGGTCATAGGATGAGCTCCGTCATCATCTACACGTACAGCCGGATCATACAGCCACTCTACGTTTCCGCAGTTCTCCATATCACGACTGATAAGACCGTGTCCGAGTTCGTCGACAAAAGGTCCTACGGGGCTGTCGGATGTAACTACGCCGATACCGCCGCCGTTATCTGCAAAATAAAGGAAGAACTTAGGCTTTCCGTCCACCATCTTCCATGCTGCTGCGGGCGCCCATGAATTATGTGCCCATTTGGTAGCTCCGTTAGCACCTGCAATGGTGATCTCGCCGTGATCGGTAAAGTTGATCATATCCTTTGTTGATACAACATAAAGGCTTCTGATCTGAGAATATGAGTTTTCCTTTATCTCTCCCTTTGCATCATACTCATAAGCATCTGCTGTCATATAGAAATATACTGTGTCATCATATACCAGAGCAAAAGGATCTGCACCGTAATGCTGCTCAATGATGGGGTTGTTGTTTGCAACGCCCTTATAACTCTTTGATAACGTGATGTTCTTAAATACCTCTGCGTAATCCATATTCTTCTCCTCCATATGATCGTTATTACCGGTATCTGCCGGTATATCTGTGGTATCCGGGATATCGGTACTTTCCGGTGTAATATCAGCGTTTTTATCATCCTCCGGTGCAGCCACTGTATTATCGGGATCGTTTGTTATATCTTTGTCCCCGTTACCGCCCGAACAGCCCGTAAGAAGTATACACAGGAAAACAGCAGCTATCTTTATTCCTGTACTTTTTATAAGTTTCTTCATACACTTCACCTGCCATCAGTAAATCGTTATATCACACCTGTTTATTATATTTATACCATTTTTCACTTTTTAAAACAATCCTAATATTGCGTTTTATGCGTCAAGTTATGCCATAAATCGAAACATACCGGATACTCTCATAAGCATCCGGTATGTAATGTAATATAATTATATTAAATTAAGTCCGCTGTCATCGAGCTTGCATAATCCTCTTGGTGTTATCCTTATCTCAGGGATAACGGGAAGTGCTAAGAATGAAAGCGTTATAAACGGATCTATATCCTTATCCACTCCCATTTCGTAGGCCTTTTTCTTCATACGCTGGAGCTTTTCATCCACGTTGGTAAATCCTGCATCAGACATAAGTCCCCTGATGGGAAGCGGTAACACTTCAAATACCTTACCGTCTTCCACTATCACGTATCCGCCCTGTGACTCTCTTAAGGCATTGACCGCTACTGCTATATCCCTGTCACTGTCACCGATCACTATGATATTGTGTGAGTCATGGGATACGGAGGAGGCTACTGCTCCGCCCTTAAGTCCGTAACCCGATGTTAATGCAACACCTATCTTACCTGTATTCTTATGACGCTCAACTGCTGCTATCTTTAAGAGTTCAGAGTTAGATTCAAGTGAAGGATCGTAATTCTCTGTCTTAGCTATATTACAGATCATATCCGTAGTCGTGATCTGCTTTTTATCTATACCGATCACATGTGTCTTATCATCCGTTATAGCAAGCTTAAAGTCATCGGGAGTCACATCCTTAAAATGCATTGTGGTCTTAAGCTTATCGGGACAGGGCTTGATATTTACTGTACCTGTCTTCTCTATTTTCTTTCCCATAAAGTATACATCGGAGACCGTAACATTATCAAGGTCGCTTAATACTACGAGGTCAGCCTGCATACCGGGTGCTATGGCACCTAAATGCTTAAGCCCGTATGTACGTGCCGTATTGATCGTAGCCATCTGATAAGCCGATATGGGTGCGAGACCTTCTTTTATAGCTATACGTATATTGGCTCCTATATGGCCTTCCCTTAATATATCTTCTATATGCTTATCATCTGTACAGAATGAAAAGCAGTCCGTATTTATGCCTTCCTTTACTATGCCCTTTACGATGTCGGCACAGTTATGGGCTGCACTTCCTTCTCTTACATGCACATGTATGCCGCGTTCAGCTTCCTTTAAGGCATATTCATAGTTTGATGCCTCATGGTCGGTAGTTATACCCGCTAAGGTATATATGTCCAGATCCCTGTCGGGTAAGAAAGGGGCGTGACCGTCTATATTCTTATCTCTAAAGAGGTCCAGCTTATCATACATGCTCTTATCGGCATATATTACAGCAGGGTCATCCATTACCTCTCCAAGTCCCAGTATCCTGTCATTATCAAGGTATGCTTTCATGTCCTCCGCGATAAATATGCAGCCGTTATCATCAAGAGGTGTAGCCGGTACGCATGAAGGCATCATAACATACACATTTGCATCCGAGTCCGCTGTCTGGTCCAGGATATAGTTTATACCGTCAGCCCCCGATACATTGGCCGCCTCGTGAGGATCCACGATAAATGTAGTGGTACCGTAACTTGACGCTGTAGCTATAAGCTCTGCGGGACTTACCATAGTGGATTCCAGATGCAGGTGTGCATCCATAAATCCCGGTG
>CACYIR010000061.1:940-10411 GCA_902774525.1 uncultured Lachnospiraceae bacterium | reverse complement strand
CACCGATGGTGGTTGTTGTCTTATTTACAATCCTTCCGTATTTATCAAGCTCGTAAACGGCTTCATAACTTTCTTCATCGTCATATTCGCCGTAATATTCTATAGTTACGGTATTTTTCTTTTTATCTGTTTTGCTTTTCCTGCCGGTATATGATACCATAGCCAGGCTTTTAATCTTGGCACCTTGCCTTAATACATAACCGTAATCATCGCCTCCATACCAATTTCCGATAGTAAGCTTTTTAACCGTTTTGCCCTCTGCAACTATTATTTTTTCCTCATAAGAACTGTGCCAGGTGATCGTGTTGCCGGATACTGCCTCGGTATAGGATGCGATCGATCTTATGTTAACCGATTTAAATTTCGACTTATTGGTAATGTTTGCGTGCGGTGCATCTATGTAAATAGTTTTGTTTTTGGCCGCCTTAACATAAGGAATTGTAATGTCATTATATGTCTCAGTCCTGAAAACTATGGATGATACACTCTTCGCTTTCATCGCCTTTTTCAGCTGCTTAACCGTATATACAGCCTTAAACTCATTATCTGCGGCCGCTGCGGGAACGAAGTCCAAAAGTGAAGCAACCAAAATGAAAGCCAACAGAAACGCCAATACTTTACTGATTCTTCCCCATTTTTTCATCCTTAAACCCCTTTCTTTTTATGACATGTCACACATATGTGTCACTTATCTTTTTTAGCGAAGCTGTCTACCATTTCCTGAAGTTCTATGTAACGCTCCATTTTATTTTCTATCGCAACTTCAAGTTCTTCCTTCTCATTTTGCAGCTGCATAAGGCGTGTATAATCCGTAGATGACGCGGCTATCTCTTTTTCCAGCCCCGCACAGCGGCTCTCAAGCTCCTCTATTTCCGATTCTATGTTGTCATATTCCTTTTGTTCGGCATAGGAAAGCTTAGTCTTTTCACGTACCGTGCGGTTCCTGTTTTTAGCTGTCTTATCCGCTTCATCGTTATCGTTAGTGCCCTGTTTATTCAGACCTTTAGCTGCTTTACCCGCTATCGCTTTATCTGCTTCTTCTTTAGCATTTCCCTTACGGGCTGCATAATCCGAGTACCCGCCTTCACTCTGCAGGATTTTTCCGTTTCCTTCAAAAGAAAATACCCTGGTAACCACTCTGTCCAGGAAATATCTGTCATGACTGACCGTAAGTATGATACCCGGGAAGCTGTCCAGATAATCCTCTAAAATGCGCAATGTCTGGATATCCAGATCGTTTGTCGGCTCGTCGAGAATGATCACATTGGGCGCTTCCATCAGGACTCTAAGCAAGTAGAGCCTGCGTTTCTCACCACCCGAAAGCTTGGCTATCGGTGCATACTGCATATCGGGAGTAAAAAGAAATCTCTCGCACATCATGGTAGCCGAGACGAGACCGTCGGGAGTTCTTATGAATTCAGCTACATCCTTGATATAATCAAGCACACGTTTATTTTCATCAAGAGCTTCATTCTCCTGACCGAAATATCCGATTTTTATTGTCTGCCCTATCTCCACCGAACCCGTCTCCGGAGTAACACTTCCTATGATGGTTTTGAGGAAAGTGGATTTTCCGCACCCGTTCGGTCCGATCACTCCTATCCTGTCAAGCTTTCCGAATGTATATGAAAAGTCTTTAAAAAGAATACGTCCGTCATACCCTTTTGATATATTATCAAGTATGATGGTCTTGTTTCCCATTCTGGTAGGTAACGAGCTTAAGGTCACAAAACGTTCCTCTTCCGGAAGTTTCCTATCCCTGAGAGCCTCAAACCTCTCAATATGTGCCTTCTGTTTAGTGGACCTCGCTCTTGCCCCTCGCAGCATCCAGGCAAGATCTTTTCTGTATAAAGCTGCCGCCTTACGCTCTGCTGCCTGTTCATATTCCAGACGCTGCTCTTTTAACTCAAGAAATCCCGAATAATTTGCTTCGTATCGGTATGTATTACCCTTATCGATCTCAATGATCCGGTTAGTCACTTCATCAAGGAAATACCTGTCATGGGTGATCATGAGCAAAGCTCCCTTAAAGCGCTTTAAAAAATCCTCCAGCCATTCTATCATCTCCGAATCAAGATGGTTGGTCGGCTCGTCAAGGATCAACAGATCTGACGGAGTCATCACTGCTGCCACAAGTGCCGCTCTTTTCTTCTGCCCTCCGGAAAGTATCTCGGGGCTGCACTCCGGATCGTCTATCCCGAATTTCGCGAGATTTGCCTTAATCTCACCCATCTTATCCCAGTGGTCACCGCCTGCATATATCTTGTCCGTGATATTCTCCAGGAGTGACTTACCCATATCAAACACCGGATTCTGCGGCAGGTATGAAATACGCAGGTTATTATTCATCACCACCTGCCCGCTGTCAGGTTCTACTGTCCCGGCCACTATCGCAAGGAGCGTTGACTTACCGGTCCCGTTGATACCGACCACCCCGATCTTGTCGGTATCGCTTATACCGACGGATACCCGCTCAAGAACAGGTTTTGACATATATGTTTTTGATACGTTTTCAACATTCAGGATGTTCATTTAATGTTCCTCTTATTCCATTATCAATTCTCCGAGGGAACAGGGGACGGTTCTCCGTTCCCAAATTTGGGAACAGAGAACCGTCCCCTGTTCCCTCTCCCTTTTATTCCGTTATCAGTTCCCTGACTTCTACCGTCTTTATCTTAGCCGTAGTCAGATATGCAAATACAAAGTAACTGACTGCGATGGCTGCTACAGGAAGGAATACGGTTATAAACCTGTATTCTATCACAAAGTTCACAATACCCATACTCCTGAGAAGCAGTGAAAGAAGTTTTTCAGAGAAAGCCAGACTAAGTGTACTGCCTATTATTATACCAAATACTGCTACGATAAGGAATCTTACGGCAAACTGCAATCTTAAGTTGGCCGAAGTAAATCCTAAGGACTTATATATGCCGATGTCGGTCTTTTCCCTGATAAATGTCTTGGTACATACCATGGATACGACTACCAATGCAAAGATTACCGAGATTACATAGATCACTGCCTTTATGGCACCTGAGAGCTGAACAAATACCTCATCCGCCTCTCCGGGCTTATAGATTTTTACGGTACATTTATCAATTAAAACTTCAGTAAGCCGGTCCTTTATCTCATCCTGCTTTTCTATATCCTTTAATTTATATCCTGCCCAGTGGACAGCGAAATCACTTTTCAGAGTTCTGGCCCCGTCCCCGGTCATTCCGAAAAATCTGCCGGTATCTTGAAGCCCGGTACAGAATCCCGATACTATAAAGCTTCCGGTTCCACCCTGATAGGATACCTTTACTTCATCACCTATTTTGTATCCCATATCCTCAGCATAAATCTGACCTATGACTATCTCATTTTTATAGCGGGGTGCTCTTCCTTCCGTGATCGTATAGGTTTCCTCATCTTCGCTTATGATACATGAAAGCTGTTCACCGTTAAGAAGCATATAACGGGTAGACGTCCTGTAGCGTTCCTGTATTTCGGTATATTCTTTTATCACGCTTTCAGCCAGTGCAAGCTGTTCATTTATGATCACGGTATTCTCCGGAGAATAATCCAGCGGAATTGTTATCGCAATATTCTCGGATGTCGCTCCCATTGCCCTCTGTGCATTTTCAGAGGATACCGCATCCGTCATACCGGTCATCGTAAGCAAAAAGAATACCAGTATCGATGCGATCGCTATCGATGCAGCATACCTGCGTTTACCGGAAGTGAACTGTCTTAATGCCAGCCCCGCGGAAAGAAAACTGCTTCTTACCGGTACATTCAGTCTTGAGTCAAAATACACCTCACTTCGTCCGCTCTGGAGCGCCCTTATGGGTGAAATACTGCCGACCTTTCCCGACACCAGTAATATAAAGGCTGCCGACAGGATAAGAAGGCCTAAGATAATGGCGAGACTTAAAAGGATATTGATGCCGCCGTATATCTTGAGTCCTATGATCGGTTCAAATGCACGTGATAAAAAGCTGCATACCGGGAATGCCAGGACGATGCCGAGTACCGCCCCGACAGCCTCTGCCAGCATATACTGCCCTAAGAAAACCAGTTTTAACCTGGCGCTATCATAACCCTGTGCCTTAAGTATCCCCAGATCGACATAATTCAGTTCTATACTTGATGAGATGCTGTTTGACATTACGACAAATACGATCACCGTAAGTATTATAACAAATGAGAGGAAGATATTTGATATGATATCAGGCATCAGTCCCTGATAATGCAGGCTTTCATAACGCGTGATCATACCTGCCGCAAAACTGCCGAGACGCACTTCGCTGTTAAGTACCGAAACGAATTTACTGTCACTGTAGCTTGAATCATCAGCCTGTGTTATGTATATTACTTTATACAGATCATTTTCCGCCTCAGGATCTGCAGCTGCAGCCATTTTTCTTTTTTCGCTTAAGCTCTTAAAATCTTCCTCAGAGATAAATATCGCCTTACTTCCTATAAACGAGCTTCCGCAGGAAGGTTCTTCGACCAGTCCGGTCACTTTATAGGAATATGTATCATCCTTAAATCCGATTATAATGGAATCCCCGATACTTATCCCATCTTTTTCCGCCATTGCTCTCGGAAGATATACCTCTCCGTTACGAAGCTCCCTGACGTTATCCGCATAATCCGAATAATCCTCATTCCATACCCTGTCAATCCTTGCATCTATCTGCATGACAAGGATACCGAATGTACCTTTTTTCTCATTGGAATAAGAATATTTATCCGGTGCTAAAGCATCCCTCACCTCTACCTTTTTTACCAAAGGATGTGCAGCCACTTCCTCAAGTATTTCGTCTGTAAGATATTTTGAGCAGATATTAAGAGTTATGCTGCTGTCATATACACGGTCATAAGCATTTTCTATCGAACGCGGCACGTTTTCTTTGATGCTCACGATAGTGGTTATTGAAAGTGCTATGATCAGCATCAGCATGATTATGCTTGTAAAAGAGCCTTTTTTGTATCTGATATTTTTCTTAATAAGTAATATGATATCCATGTGCCGCCTCCTACCAATGCATAGAAGTAAGCCATGAATTTACCTGCGTCTCGCGGCTTTTTTCATTCTCAGGACTGTACGGCGGAAGGCTCAGTTCCCCGATGATCTTTCCGTCCTCCAGGTAAAGAAGTCTTGTGGCTCTTAAAGCTGCCCTGATATCATGTGTTACCATAAGGATACTCTGCCCTTCTTTATTGCAGAGCGTAAAAAGGTCAAGTACCTCTGTGGTATTCCGGCGGTTAAGTGCTCCTGTCGGTTCATCAGCAAATACTATGTCCGGAGTATTGATAAGCGCTCTTGCTATAGCACATCTCTGCTGCTCTCCGCCCGAACATTGTGAGGGAAGCTGGGTTTTTATATCCGAAATCCCCATTTTTTTAAGAAGCCTGTCAGCCGTCTCATTGACCTCTGCAGATGAGCGGTCCTTATTCAGATATCCGGGTACGGCAACATTTTCAAAAAGCGAAAGATTGCTGACAAGGTTGATCTGCTGAAATACAAATCCGAACCTGGTATGACGAAGCTTAGCCAGTTCCTTCTCACTCATATCGGTGATATTTTCGCCTTTTAACTCCACTCTGCCGGAAGTAGCCCGGTCCATCCCGCTTAATGCATAGAGCAGAGTGGATTTTCCGGAACCGGATGAACCCATGATGATCGTAAAATCACCTTCATAGATTTCCAGATCCACGTTCTGTATGATATGGACCTGCCCGCCGTTGTGTGCGAAGCTTTTACACAGATCTTTTGCTGAAATGATAGCTTTTTTCATGATTCTTAATCTCCTGTTATAATTCTGACTTGAGTAATAGGGAACGGTTCTCCGTTCCCGCTGTTCCCGATCATAATTCCTTGGTCAGAATTATATGATCATTCTTATTAAGAAGTCTTTAAGAGATTCTATTTTTTTCATTTATCATCGGTAAAGTGACTGTCACCTTTAATCCCGGATACATATTCTGCAGTTCCACCCTGCCGCCCGACTTCTCGGCGATATAATTTACAATGTAGAGCCCCAGTCCGGAACCGTTTTCATTCCCACAGTTTTTCCCACGGTAAAACTTGTCGGTGATAAAAGGCATATCCTCATCCGGGATGCCGCTTCCCATATCGGAAAAGCTCACTTGCACGAAGTTATCTTTTTCAGTCATGGAAATACGGATATCAGTCTTAGCGTACTTACGTGAATTATTAATAAGATTTTCCACAAGCTGCGTCATCCTTTTCTTATCAGCTGAAATAACCGGTGAAAAATCAGGTTTGATAAATATAACATCACTTTTGTCCGCCGTAAGCTCGGCTACCGTCTGCTCCATGAACGGCACCAGATCGATCTCTTCAGGCTTTATCTCAATCCTTCCCATATCTGAAAGCGAATGCAGGAACAGATCGTTTGTGAGCTCTGTCACTTCATCACACTTTTTCATCATGACCTGAAGATATCTGCTTCTGCGTTCGGGAGATACATCCAGGTTGGCTTCAAGTCCTTCGGCATATGCTCGTATAGAAGCTATGGGTGTCTTTATATCATGTGAAAGCGTGGCGATGACAGTCTTATTGTTCTCGACTGCTTCATGCTCAGCCATCCGTGCGCTCGTAATCTCCTTACGCATAATGTCAAAAGCCCATGTAAATGCTCCGAAGTAATTCGAACGTTCATATTTAAGCGGTACATCAAAGTTGCCTTTTGCAACCTCTGATGCAAAATCCTTCATTTTATCAAAAGGACGAAGGATCTTAAAATATACATATAAAAATACCAGAACAATGCACAGAACAGCCGCACAGCATATTATGAGGACTTTCGTGTTATTGTTTTCAATATCAACCGGGTTTCGTAAACTGTCCTGAAAGTCTGCCAGCTTTTCCCGGGCTTTTTCATATTCACCCATATCTATCAGCTGGGATATCTCGTTACAGTCAAGTATTTTCTCTGCGCGTCTGTCAGAAGTATCTTTCGTACCTGACAGAATTATCAGCAATACGGTAATACCTATGATCAGACAGGAAAACAAAATTGTGATCCTTAAAATTCTAGTTTTCAATTTTTCAACTCCAAAATATAACCTGTCTTATAAACGGTTTTTATATATTTAGGATCTGCCGGATCATCTTCCAGCTTCTCTCGAAGCCATCGGATATGTACAGCAAGTGTCGCAGGTGAAACTTCCGTATATGTCCCCCATACTTCACTGAGCAGTTTTTCCTTATTAAGAGCGATATCAGGATGTTCGCACAAATATGCCAGCAAGTCAAACTCCCTTAAAGAGAGATTTACCGGGTTTCCGTTTTTGGTAACCGTACGGGCACCTGTATCAACCGTTATATTTCCAAACGACACGGATTTATTTACATCCGCAAACCCATACGTTCTGCGGATCAGTGCGTTTATCCTTGACAGAAGCTCTTTCATGGAAAACGGTTTGGATATATAATCATCCCCGCCTATATCAAGCCCGGATACCCTGTCGGTCTCACTGGTACGGGCACTGGCAAATATAACAGGGACCGAGGATATTCTCCTCAGCTCCCTGCATACATCAAAACCTATGGCGTCCGGAAGATTAATATCCAAAAGTATCAGCTGAAAACTGTTGTTCTTTAACAGCTCAAATGCAGTCTCACTGTCCGGAGCCAGTTGCACCTCATATCCGTAATCATTAAGCATATCGGCTATTATCATCGACAGATCTTTATCATCATCGATGATAAGTATTTTTCTTTTCATAAATAAACCTCTGACTCTTCATTACAGCATGATCCCGTTTATCACCGCACGTACTCTGTGATGATGATAAAGCTCGTCATTCGGACGCATGTTATGCATATATGCAACGGCAAACTTATCTACAGGGTCCGCTTCAACCCATATGCCTGTACCGCCTGTCCATCCGAAGTTACCGAGATGTCCGTTATGTCCGTACTTCTGAGTAAGCAATGTACGGAAGCCGAGACCGTATCCGTAACCTGCAAGATAATCATTTTCAAAGTCAGCCATCTGAACAGGTCCTAACTGGTTTTCATGAAGCATAGACACTGTGCCTGCACCTAAGAATTTCTTTCCTTTATATGTGCCGCCGTTGGCAAGCATCTGCATAAATACAGCAAAATCATGAGCACTGATAAGCAGGTTCGGACGTGCTCCTGCCGGTGTGGTCCCGGGATCGGATGATAAGAAATACGGAGTCGGTTCAAACTGTCCTAAAGCCTTTCTCTCATAATTGGTCACGATCCTGTCTTTATTCTCAGGTCTTGCAAAGGTATCCGCATCCTTTAACTCCAATGGGTCAATTAAGCGGTCCTTAAATACTTCTCTTAAAGGTTTTCCTTCAAAGGTCTCTACCAAAACGCCGGTTATCTCAGATCCGAATCCGTACTGCCAATGTGAACCCGGCTCAAACATAACAGGTACATTGGCCATGGCACGTACTTCCTGCTCTATGGTGGTCGGTCCGTTCTTTAACAGCTCTGCCATCTGCTTACTCATGGCAGCCAGTGTAGGTGTCACGGGATCTACCGCAGGTACCATGCAATAAGGCAGACCG
Source organism: uncultured Lachnospiraceae bacterium (assembly GCA_902774525.1). Taxonomy (GTDB): domain Bacteria; phylum Bacillota; class Clostridia; order Lachnospirales; family Lachnospiraceae; genus RUG11977. The sequence continues at coordinate 1,852 of CACYIR010000061.1, read as the reverse complement.
CACATCATGGCTACCGCATCCCTTATGGTGATGGGTTTCTCCAAAGGTGCCGTGGTTATCTCTCCGTTAGGCCTGCACACATATTTCTGCGTATTCTTCCACTCAGGAAGATAATAGTAGAGCGGGTCGCTGAAGAGGAACTTTCCTTCCTCATATATCATACCTAAGATAGCATAGGTAAAAAGCTTTGTAGTCGAAGCCTGGCTGAACATGCTGTGGACATCCACCTTTTTGCCTGATGCTATATCCGCATAGCCTGCTTCTCCGTGATATATAAGCTCATCCCCTTGCATTACTGCTACAGCACATCCCGGGTTAGTCCCCTGCTCCACAAATGTCTTAAGTAAATTGTCCATCCTTGAAAAATCTTTCATGATAATACCTCCCCGTATTTTTAATGTTTCAAGGCCTGCCCCAAGCAGATCTTAAATATAAAGTGATATAAAACCCTAGCATCATAATAAACGAATACCACCAAAAATACAAATATTTTTTATAACATAACAGAATAACAAAAGACCATCCAAAATGACAAATTCACTTGGACGGTCCTTCATTAATCATATTTTCAATTAGAAATGGCTCATTCTGTAAAAAGTGCTGTTGAATAGTATCTGTCACCGCTGTCGGGAAGGAGTGCTACTATTACCTTACCCTTATTCTCGGGACGTTTAGCAAGCTCGATAGCTCCGTGAAGTGCTGCACCGGAAGAAATACCTACCGAGATACCTTCCTTCTTTGCAAGCAGCTTAGCTGCTGCAAAAGCGTCAGCGCCTTCAGCCTTGAATATCTCGTCATAGATTTTTGTGTTAAGGACGTCAGGAACAAAGCCGGCTCCGATACCCTGGATCTTATGAGGGCCTGCCTTGCCTTCTGAAAGGACGGGTGAATCCGAAGGCTCTAATGCTACTA
>CACYIR010000061.1:0-890 GCA_902774525.1 uncultured Lachnospiraceae bacterium | reverse complement strand
CCTGCGATAAAGATATCAACCTTGCCGTCTGTATCTCTCCAGATCTCGGGACCTGTGGTAGCCTTATGTACTGCAGGGTTAGCGGGATTTACAAACTGTCCGGGGATAAAGCTTCCGGGAGTCTCCTTTGCGAGCTCCTCTGCTTTTGCGATAGCACCCTTCATACCTTTTGCCCCCTCTGTAAGTACTATTTCAGCGCCGTATGCCTTTAAGATGTTTCTTCTCTCAACGCTCATGGTCTCGGGCATGGTAAGGATTATACGATAGCCCTTTGCAGCGGCTATAGATGCAAGACCGATACCTGTATTACCTGATGTAGGCTCGATGATGACTGAACCTTCCTTAAGAAGTCCCTTAGCCTCAGCATCCTCGATCATAGCCTTTGCGATACGATCCTTTACGCTTCCTGCGGGATTGAAGTATTCAAGCTTAACAAGTACTGTAGCCTCGAGCCCAAGTTCCTTTTCTATATTTGTAACCTCAACAAGAGGTGTGTTTCCTATTAATCCTAAAGTTCCCTTATAAATGTTTGACATAATATTTTTCCTTCTTTCTTTTAACTTTTAATTATTTACCATTGTTTTCTATGGCTTCCCCTTGAGGGGAAGCTGTCAGCTTTAGCTGACTGATGAGGTGTTCACACTGCAGCAAACCCGTTTTCAAGGTCTGCTATAATATCATCAACATGCTCGGTACCGATTGAAAGTCTTATGGTACTCTGGTTGATACCCTGATCTGCAAGTTCCTCATCAGTAAGCTGTGAATGAGTAGTTGTAGCGGGATGGATAACCAAGCTCTTTACATCTGCAACATTTGCAAGAAGTGAGAAGATCTTAAGGTTATCGATGAACTTCCAAGCCTCTTCCTTGCCGCCCTTGATATCAAATGTG
>CACYIR010000060.1 GCA_902774525.1 uncultured Lachnospiraceae bacterium | reverse complement strand
CTCTACGAATATTGTAAGATAGCACGTGAGATGCTGCAGGGCGACCTGGGTGTAGGCAGAGTCATAGCACGTCCTTTTGAGGGAGAGTGGCCTTACAAGAGAACCCCGAGACGTCATGATTTTTCACTGGTACCTCCGAAGGATACCATGCTTGATGTACTTTCAGGTAACGGATATGACGTACTTTCCGTAGGAAAGATCATTGACATATTTGCAGAAAAGGGTATAACTGAATACGTACGTACATCAAATAACGAGGAAGGTATAGAAAGAACATTGGAGAATCTCGATAAGGACTTCAACGGACTTTCGTTTACCAATCTGGTAGATTTTGATATGGTATACGGGCACAGAAACGATGCTCCGGGTTATGCAAAGGCCCTGTCATATTTTGATGAGAGACTGCCCGAGATGCTTGCAAAATTAAGAGATGACGATATCCTCATGATCACTGCTGATCACGGCTGCGATCCCGTCACGCCTTCTACCGATCACTCCAGAGAATATATACCGCTTGTGATCTACGGTAAGAACCTGAAAAAGGGCGTAAACCTCGGTACCAGAAGTTCATTCTCTGATATCGGAGCCACCATCCTTGATTACTTCGGGCTTCCGATAGGGATAGACGGAACCTCATTCTTACAAGATATAGTATAAGCCTTCCCCTTGAGGTGTTATACCACATCTTGAAGAAATCAAAATTAAGAAAAAACATTAAAGGAATATCCCCATGAAATTAGTTATCCAACGTGTTACAAGTGCTTCTGTCACCATCGACGGTAAAGTGACTGGCAGTATCGGAAAAGGCTATATGGTCCTCATCGGTATAGGCCGTGAGGATAGTGAAGAAACAGTCCGTAAGTATGCCGATAAAATGCTGAAGCTCCGTATATTTGAAGATGAAAACGGAAAAACAAACCTGTCGCTTTCACAGGTAAACGGCGAGCTTTTGTTGGTATCACAGTTCACATTATATGCCGATACAAGCTCCAACCGGCCCGGATTTACCCCTGCGGCACCGCCCGATATGGCAGAAAAGCTGTATAACTGTTTTGTGGAATATTGCAGGGATAAGGCAGTCAAGGTACAGACAGGCGAATTCGGTGCGGATATGAAGGTATCCCTGGTAAACGACGGACCGTTCACGATATGTCTGTAGGATCTTTAAAGATTCTTCGCTAAGCTTAGAATGACATATGAAATAATAGAATACGATAAGGAGAAAAACTATGTACGAATATGCAACTACAGGAACATGCTCAAGAGCTATCCAATATGATATTTATGAGGAAGACGGCGTAAAGCGTGTAAGAAATGTTAAGTTTGTAGGCGGCTGCGCCGGTAACACACAGGGTGTAGCTAAGCTTGTGGAAGGTATGAGAGCCGATGAAGTAGTCAGCAGGCTCAAAGGTATCAAGTGCGGTTTCAAGCCCACCTCATGCCCCGACCAGTTAGCACGTGCCATAGAAGCACAGCTGTGAAGAATAAAAACAGATACAAAAGAGGAGTTCCCATGAAAAAGATAGTTCTTACGGGCGGAGGAACGGCAGGGCACGTTACTCCCAATATGGCGCTTATTGAAAAGCTTCGTGAAATGAATTATGACATAACCTATATCGGCTCACTTGACGGTATAGAAAAAGGGCTGATAGAAGGTATGAAGGTGCCTTATTACGGCATATCTTCCGGTAAGCTCAGACGTTATTTCAGCTGGAAGAATTTCACAGATCCCTTCCGCGTCATAAAAGGATATTTCCAGGCTAAAAAGCTGTTAAAGGAGTTAGAGCCCGATGTGGTATTTTCCAAGGGCGGCTTTGTGGCCGTACCCGTGGTATATGCAGCAAAAAAGAGAGGCATCCCTACCGTGATCCATGAGTCCGATATGACTCCCGGACTGGCCAATAAGCTGTGTATAAAGAAGGCAGAAAAGATATGCTGTAATTTTGAGGAAACTCTTCAATATCTTCCGGCAGGAAAGGCAGTACATACCGGTACTCCGTTAAGAAAAGAACTGTTTGAGGGAGACAGGGAAAAAGGTCTTGAGATAAACGGCTTCACCAACGGTATGCCGGTGCTTTTGGTAGTGGGCGGCTCCACAGGTGCACAGAGAGTAAATGAGGCTGTACGTAAGGTGATGCCCAAGCTCTTAGAGAGTTTCCAGGTGATCCATATCTGCGGTAAGGGTAAGACCGATCCGGAGTTTGACCACATAAGGGGCTTACGCCAATATGAATATGTAAGCGATGACTTAAAGGATATGTTTGCGGCAGCAGATATAGTCATATCGAGAGCCGGAGCCAACTCTGTAGCGGAGCTTCTGGCATTAAGGAAGCCGAACATCCTTATCCCTCTCTCCATAGGCAGCCGCGGCGACCAGGTACTCAATGCCGAAGCCTTTGAGAAGAACGGCTACAGCTACCTGCTCCGTGAAGAAAACCTTAATGAGGAAAATCTCTTAAAGGCAGTTGATACTGTAAACAATGACCGTGAGAAATATATCAGTGCCATGTCTACAGCTCTTGAGCGTGACGCTACCGAAATGATTGCGGATATGCTGAACGAGCTTGCAACAGGTAACGGCTGATAACCGGGATGAATGCCGGAACGGAGGAAAAAGTGGAAAAAGATAAAAAGATCCCGGTTACCATAACCATCACCGGCAGACATGAACAGGACGGCCTCACAGACAGCGTGGAGGATGAGTACACAGGGTATTTAAGTAAACGCGGTAGCAGTACATACATCATCTATGAGGATACGGAGAATAAGCTCAACAACCGTATAAAGATAAGTGAAGGAAAGCTCGAGATAAAGAGGACTCCGGTTACCGGCCCGAATATAGGTAGCGGCTTTGATCAAGACAAAAAAAACAATGACGACGGCATGGACGATAAAAAAATATCGGATCAGGATGAAAAGGAGATAAGTCCGGCCTCGTATCTGGCATATGTCCATAAGGAAACGGTATCCGGATATTACAGTACTCCTTACGGTAATATCGAGATGGAGACCTTTACCGAGAGTTTTGAGGTAAAAGAAACAGAGTCTGCATATTATTGCAGACTCTGCGGTGATATAAATATGAACGGCAGTCCCGTATCAAGGTTTACCCTTGAGATCGAAGCTGCCGCAAAATGATCAATATTTTATTTTGACTTCTTAGAGTCCTTATCGGACTCTTTTTCTTTTTTCCTCATGGAAGAGTACTTCTCTGAAAGCTTCTGACGGAAGGACTTCTTTCCTTCGGGAACTAACAATCCGCCTCTTGCCCACTTAGCTTCCATGATGTAGATACCGTTGATAACGCACTTAACTTCGCGCTTCTCGGGAAGTACCGCGAAAGCTTTCTCGTCACACATGAATGTCATGATCCTGGGACCGACCTTAGCCTTAACTGTAGGAACCTTGGAACCTCTTAAGTACTTGGGTGTCTGATCGACTACTATCTGGGGGAAACCTGCTTCCTTAAGCTTTAAGCGCTCTTTCTTGATGACGAACAGTGAAGTGGTCTGTGCATTGGCCTGCATCTGTTCCTGAGCAGCGTCCTGTTTCTTTTGAAGCTTTTTTCCGACGATCATCAATACTATAAAGCCGACTACTATGACTCCGAGTAAGATCAACAGAGGAACCACCATTGCAGATGCACCTAAAAATATAAAACCGGCAATTATGAGTACCAGTAAAACTCCGATTATTATTGTAAAAATAGGCATTTCTTATAACCGGCCCCGAAGGGCTTCCTTTCTGTAACTTTGGGGTGGTGAAAAACCACGCGTAGACTATAATATCATCTTTTTATTCAAAAAGCAAGAAAAATAAAATGTGAAAAACGGTTATCGATAATTTTATTGTTTCACTTTTCGAAAATCTGTGTTATACTAAATTTGTATACGGACACAAATACTACCCTATGTGGTTTTTATACCTATATATTTTATAAGTTCCGGTACGGATTTCCTTTTTATGTCCGGAACGGTTTGGAGGCTTATGAGAAGTTTTTTGGTGGCTTTGGTAATGTTTATTTTCCTGGTAGGAACTCTTCCCATATATCTGATAACCCTGATCGTAAGACTGTTCAGCAAAAGAGCCTGTGCCAGGTTTTCACAGAGCTTTGTAAACGGAGCATTTAAATTCCTGATGTGGATAGCCGGAGCGAAGATCACAGTACTCGGACGGGAAAATATCCCGAAGGATCAGGCGGTGCTGTATGTTTCAAACCACAGAAGCTATGCGGATATACCGCTCGGATATATGACGGTAGGCGGACTTACTGGATTTATAGCAAAAAAGGAAGTTAAGAAGTTTCCCATCCTTTCATTATGGATGCAAAACATGACTTGTCTTTTCTTAGACAGAGACGATCTCCGTCAGGGCCTTAAGACTATCCTTACAGCAGTGGACAACGTAAAGGACGGCTACTCGATATTCATCATGCCCGAGGGCACACGTAACCACGAAGAAGAGATGCTTCCGTTTAAGGAGGGCAGCTTCAAGGTGGCCGAGAAGTCAGGATGTCCCATAGTCCCTGTAGCAATATCCAATACGGATGCACTTTATGAGCTACACAGACCGTGGGTAAAGAAAGCGAAGGTAGTGATCCACTACGGTGCACCTGTTCCTACAGAGGGCATGGACAGGGATACAAAGAAAGCACTTGCAGGTTATGTACAGAGCCTTATCAAAGAGATGCTGGATGAGGATAAAAAGTTAATTTCATAATGATAACCGATCGGATCGGGTAGGAGTCATCCTACTCGATTTTTTTATATGAAAAAATAGCATGACCACTTGAAAGTTTTTGGTTTTCAGTGTAAGATATATATGTAAAAATATGTCCCGAAAAACATACTGCGGATAAAGAGCATGTTCGGGCAAAAAACAGCCGGAGAGATCGGCAAGAGGAGAAGAAAATGGATAATTGTATTTTTTGCATGATAATAGACGGCAAGATACCGTCCACAACAGTATATGAGGATGATGATTTTAAGGCCATCATGGATATTTCACCCGCAGCAAAGGGCCATGTGCTGGTATTACCTAAGAAGCACTGTGCGGACTTGCTTTCTATCGATCCGGATGTGGCTTCAAAAGCGCTTATCGTAGCATCAAAGATCGCAAATGCCCAGAAAAAGGCATTAAACTGCGACGGAATTAACCTGCTCCAGAACTCCGGAGAAGCAGCATGGCAGTCGGTATTCCACCTTCACATCCACCTCATCCCCAGATACAAGGATGACAATGTTCAGATGCCCTGGACACATGTTACATACGCAGACGGAGAAGCAGCTGAGTACGCTGAGAAGATCAAGGCATGTCTGGAATAAGGAGATAACATCATGGCTTCGAACGCTCCCATAGGGGTATTTGATTCCGGTATAGGCGGCACTACGGTAGTAAAAGAACTGATAGCGAGCCTTCCGAACGAAAAGATAATATACTACGGAGACACCGCCCGGGTTCCGTACGGTAATAAATCAAAAGAGACCATCATAACATATTCGAGACAGATAGCGAAATTTCTTCTGGAAAAAGAGGTAAAGGCCATAGTTATAGCCTGTAATACGGCGAGCGCTGTGGCACTCGAAACCTTAAGGCATGAGCTTACTGTCCCTGTGATAGGTGTGGTAAAGCCCGGTGCAAAGGCAGCTGCAGAGGCTACGAAGAACAACAAGATAGGCGTTATCGCTACCAGAGCTACCGTCAACAGCGGTATATACGAGGAGTTCCTGCATAAGACCGATCCCAAGATACATGTGTACAAGCAGGCCTGTCCTCTCTTTGTGCCTCTTGTGGAGGAGGGCTGGATAGATGATGATGTGACACGCAGCATTATCCACAGATATCTCGACGGACTTCTTAAGAAAAATATAGATGCGCTGATACTCGGATGTACGCACTATCCCCTGCTTGCAGAGGAGATAGGAAAAGTCACGGGAGATAAGGTTAAGCTTGTAAATCCCGCATTTGAGTGCGCAAGGGAATTCAGATATGTCTTAGAGGAAAACGACATCCTCTGCGAAGAAGAAAATCCTCACGAGAACGAGTTTTACGTAAGCGACGATCCGGCATCCTTTGCCGGGTTTGCGAATTCGATACTCGGTGAAGGCAGCGTAAAGAAGGATAATGTCTTTATTAAGAACTTTGACTGATCCGGTAAAACACGGATAACCGAACATAAACATTTAGGATAAAGGGAAACACGCCATATGAAACTGACGATTGACAATTACAAACCGCTGTATGAAGCGGATCCCGCACATTGGGCAGAGATGTCTGTGGAGTCCAAGTTTGACTACCTGACCGACGAGATCAAAAAGGGCAACAACGATGCCCGATTCCATCTCTCTCTTCAGGTGACCAAGCAGAATTTTAAATCCATACCTTCCGAGAAGCTTATAGCATGGTGTCATAAGATGCCATATGCGAACCTTCCCATAGCAAGCCTTTTCTTAGGCTTCTGCTATGAGTGCGGATACGGTGTGCAGCAGGACTACGTAAAGGCTCTGTCCTGCTATGAAAACGCTAACCAGAAGGGAAGTATCGACTCTCTCTACTATCTGGGAGAGATGTACCGCTTGGGTATGGGTACTCCGGTCAATTATCAGAAGGCGGCAGCATATCTTACAGATACCGTTAAATATGATACAAGCAATCCTAAGGCGCTCGTAAGCCTGGCCCTTTTGTACATGGAAGGAAAGGGTGTGGAGGAGAATCAGGATAAAGCCTTAGAGCTTATGACCGAGGCAAATATCTTAAACGATCTTTCATCCTACTACTATATGGGAGTTCTCCGCGAGAAGAGGGGCGAGTGCTCGGAAGCTGTAAAGTACTACAGGAATGCACACAAATTCTCGGACGTATCGGAGGAGCACGCACTTGCGGCATACCGCTTAGGTCTTATATATGAGGAAGGCCAGGGCATCATCCATGATGATTCGAAATCCTTCGTTTACTACCTGGAGGCAGCCCAGAAGGGTATAGTTGATGCACAGTACAGAGTGGCCGTATTCTATGAGAACGGACGCGGTACCGATACCGACAGACGTAAAGCAAGAACATGGTACATTAAGGCTGCCATGGGTGGCAACCCCAAGGCACAGCTGTATCTTGGTGAGATGTATGAGGACGGATTCCTTGAGGAAAATATAAAGCCTAATATCGATGCGGCATTTTCATGGTATATAAGGGCAGCTATAGCAGGAGAGCAGGCAGCTTCGGAAAAGGCTGAGTATATCCTCTCACACGGCTATAACGTGCATATGGATATAGGAGAAGCTCTTGACTGGCTCAGACGTTCTGCGGCAAACGGGAATCAGGGCGCTATAGAAGAGCTTGAAAGATTAAAGAAGGTTAATGCCATAGATGAAAAGAGCGACATCCAGACGACAGACGGCAGCCATTCGGCAATGGCCGATCTGGATGAGCTTATCGGTATGGAGACTATAAAGAAGGACGTAAGAGAGCTTATCAATCTGGTAAAGATGCAGAAGCTAAGACGTGAAAAAGGCATGAAATCCCTGCCTGTATCCCTTCACATGGTATTCACCGGTAACCCCGGTACCGGTAAGACCACCGTTGCCAGGATCATGGCTGACATCTACAGGGAGATCGGCGTACTTTCCAAGGGCCAGCTGGTAGAAGTAGACCGTGCGGGCTTGGTAGCAGGCTATGTAGGCCAGACAGCCATCAAGACCCAGGAAAAGATAGATGAGGCAAACGGCGGCATCCTCTTCATAGACGAGGCATACACCCTTGCCAAGAAGGGTAACGACTACGGCCAGGAAGCTATAGACACGCTCATAAACCTCATGGAAAAGAGAAGGGACAACTTCATAGTCATAGTAGCAGGTTATCCCGACCTCATGAAGGAGTTCATCAATTCCAATCCCGGTCTTAAGTCCAGGTTTAACAAGTATATCCACTTCCCGGATTACTCATCCGAAGAGCTGGTACAGATATTCATGTCTCTGTGTGACAAGTATGAGTACCGCTTGACCGACGAGGCGGCAAAAGTTATACGTGAGAAGATAGAAAATCACGTAAAGAATAAGAATGAGCAGTTCTCAAACGGCCGTGACATCAGAAACATGTTTGAGACCATCATATCCAACCAGGCATCACGTGTCATGACCGACGAAAACATCTCCGACGAAGAACTCATGACTATCAACGAGTCCGATATAGGTTGACATTTTTATTTCGATCAGGACGGTTCTTCGATTGAAAAAGAGAGGAGAAACAGACATTATGGAAAATCAGACTTTAAATCCGCAGGTATCGGAACAGCCTTCATCAAAAGCATCTAACAACAAAAAGAAAAGCAGTAAAGTCTCAAATATTTTTATTATCCTCCTCATTATCGTAGGGGCCGGCGGATATCTGGTATACAATTTCTTTTTTGTAAAGAAGCCTGTTATCAGTATCAACGGCTACGAGATCACGATGTCAACCTCTCTGCAGGATCTGTACGATAACGGATTTATACTCTGCACATCCACCGGTAAGGAATTGAAATCCTCTGCCGCTGAAAAATTCAAAGGAAAGACACTTGATTATAACTATTATGATGTCGGTATAAAAAGGGAAGGCTCCAGCTATGCCGCATTAACGGGAGTATCCGTAAAACTGGGTAATTTTTCAACGACGGAAAAGAGCATAAATGACTGCACCATGTACAGTATCCAATATATTCCATTTGATCAGGATAAGTATGAAGACATAAAGGTCCTGGTAATGGGAGAGTCCTTCAAGGGTGAGGACATAGACAGTGCCGCCGCCAAGATAAAGAAAGCCGGATTCCCCTTCAAAGAGAAGGAGATAGATGAATTTGTAAGTGAATTTAAGGCAGGTAAGGATTCGCGTCTTTATGAAGTAAACGGCAAGAATCGTTTCGAGGTCAACTCCAATGCCGGAAAGTTCAAGGACGATTCCGCCATCTACAGCATCAGTTTCACCAATGATGCAACCGTAAAATTTGAAAGATGATCATAAGGTACAAGAGTATATAATGAAAGTGACAATGAGACACGATTCCCATTGTCACTTTTTTGTCTATGAGATGACTTATGATTCTGTTGGTTGCTTGCAACAGTTGCTTATTTTCCGAATACTTCTTTTGCGTATTTTACGGTATCCATGGCCTGAGGCGAATACCTGTCGGCACCAATCTTATCGGCATATTCCTGAGTAAGTAATGTGCCACCTACCACTACTACTTTGCAAAATGCACTTTTCACAGTGATAGAGGGGATGGTTTTCTTTATCACTTTTTTTGTTGCATTCTCATAAAATTAAATTTTACTTTACATAAAGTATATAGAAGTATATATTTGTATTTGAAGTATATAGAAGTATATAGAAGTATATATTTGATTCTAAAGTATATAGGAGTATATAACATACGAAGGGAGATGATTTTAGTCAATATGAATAAAAAAAATAACCGAATAATAGTGGCAATACTAAGTATGATTATCGTATTAACTGTCTTAAAGAGACATATCAAGAACAAAAAGAGAGTGAAATAATCAATGAAGAAATTCTTTATTTACAGGGGGAATTAAACAAACTATATGCTGATTTAGAAAAAGAAATGTGTGTTTCGTTAGATAAAGATTCTAGGATAGAGACATATAATGACGCATATGGAGGTGCATATATTGATGAGAACTACCTGGTAGTGTGCGTTACATCGGATTGTTTGAGAAGCACAATTGATTCCGAAAAAATCATATATAGAAAGGTAGAAAAAACATATAATGAGCTTTTAAGGACTAAGACTTCTTTACGGGAAAAGTATCAGGATTTATATGATGAGCTTGTAATGGATAATTCAGAAAGCCCTGAATTTGAAGCCATTTCATCTATAGCTGGAATCGGAATAGATTGCAAGCAAAATACAGTATTCTGTGATGTTGTGAATCTTGATAATAAAAAAGAAGCGATGCTTTTTTCGCTGTTTCCGGAAGCCGAGAATATTATTTGGAAGAATGTATCTGATGAACCAAGAGATTAGGAGAAGAATATGATTACAAAAAGGAGATTTATTTGGGGCTTTGTTTTAGTGTGCTTGGCGATAGTAATAGTATTCTTTTACATAAATAATGAAAACAACAGTACGCCAATAACTTTTGACAGCAGTGATTTGGAAATAAAAGATTTACAAGACGATAAGCAAAGCACTGAATTACGCGAGAAAAGACAGGATGAATATCTTGAAGATATGGTTAATAAAATGATTGAAGAACAGGAAATTGATACTCAGGATGAGAAAGAGTATTATCGACAAAAACTATTAGGAGATAATCAATCAGAGGGACGGTTCTCTGATTGAAACAAATGTGCCAATGGCGAGGGTTACCATTGGCACATTGTTAATTTACGGATTTTCTACTACTCCGACAAATACAGGATATTCCTGGTTGGTATTAATCACAAATATAAATGGTCTGTCCAGGACAAAATCTATTATTTCTTTAGGTGGTTCAGTGGCTCCTACCACAGGTAAAGGGGTATAAGCTACTGCCTTTATACCTTCCTCATCGGCTATCACGCGGACATCATGAGAGATTTTTCCTATATAAGCGTCAAAGGTATCGGCCGGATTTTCTGTCAGGGTTGAAAAATCGGCTTTTGCAGGGTCAAAAGCATCTGTTATACCAAGTTTTGTCAGACTATCGTTTAAAACAAGCTCCGAAACCACATCAAATTTAGGGATGGAGTAATTAATCCTGAGCGTCCGGTTCTGATCATACGCAAAAGTATTTTCTATAAGACTCATCACATCAGAGTCACTAAGAAGTTCATTTACATCCACACCTTCGTCCGGGAGGATGAACAGCACATTACTGTTGGTTGCTCCTTCGAAGTAAAGCCTGGCGGCACCGAATTTTTCACCCCAGAAATAAGTACCGGTATCGGTCCTGTTCATAAAGTCACATTCGTAATCTTTGTTAAATGCGTGAAAGAGCTGTCTGGTGTTGTTTTCGGGCTTAAATTTGACGGACCATTTTGCTCCGAAAAATATGGTGGTGGCAATGTCCATTATGTCCAGTTCGTTTAATGTCAGCTTTTTTACTTGTTCTCCAAGCAGTCCGCCGGTCTGTTCGTTCAACCAGTTTTGGTAAGCCTGTACATAGCCGTCCGACCCCATTTCTCCTGAAAACGAAGAAGCATAATAGTAATCCGCTAATGTCTGTAGTGTATCTTTGTTATATTCCTTATCATTTCTAAGCCATAGGGATGCAGCTAGTACATTTTTTGAAACACCGTCATCAACGTAATTAAGTCCCCATAATGCATTCAGCTGTTTACGCATGGTTTCCATATCATCGTATCCAAGAACATCAAGCACCTGCTGCCTGGTATTGTTTTCAGATATTTCCGCAAGCATCCCAAGCGTTATATAGATATTTAACGGTGAGTATACCCTGTTGCTATGCTCGCTGCTGTTAAGTATGGCTCCGGTAGCATGTGAAGCGAATGATTTAAATATGCCGGTGCTCGTGCCGTCAAGTTTTTCCAACATTTGCCTGCGATGGGTAATATTATAAGAACTCCACTTCTGCGCTAGTGAATCTAGCCGACCGTAATCAACCTTCCCGTCTGCATAAGTATATTCTGAAATATTGGGGTATTTTTCGGTTTCGGGGTATTCAGCCGCGACAACTTTGTAAGTTTTTATAAAAGACGATCCACCGTCTGTGTTTGCATCGTTATCATCGGGATTGGATTTCAGTCTGACAAATATAAAAACTATCCCTAATATCAAAACAATTGCGGCGGCAATGCTTCCCCATAGTACGCCGGAGCCTATTGATCCGGTATCACGTTCTTTGATATTGTCCTGTATGCTGTTTTCACTGCGGTCCAATATTTTTTCGTCTATCTCAGACATGCTTTCAAGTAAATCATGTTCATTCATAATGCTACTCCTTCCGATCAGATGAAATCATTTGATATCAGATGTTCCTTAAGCTTATTCCTGGTACGATTTAGGATCACGCTGACATTTCCGGGTGTCATCCAATATTTTTCTGCAATATTCTTAACACACTCCATGAAGAAATACCTGCGTACAAAGATATTTCCTTCTCTTTCGGGAAGAGAAAACACAAAGTTTTTAACTGTAAGTCCCAGCTCTTTGGCGATAA
>CACYIR010000059.1 GCA_902774525.1 uncultured Lachnospiraceae bacterium | reverse complement strand
GAAGACTATGAGGAAGATATGATATCCTCGTTTTTCGGAGTACTTGCCACCATACGTTCATATCCGGGTGTGACGGAAGCTCTCTCGTACGGCGGATACAGGCAGATAATCCTTACCAACAGACAGTATGTGTTTGCCAGGGAAACCAACGACAGGCATGTATATGTGGCAGTCAATAATGACGAAAATGAAGCCGTGGTAAGGTTTAATGCCGGCAGCAACACATTACGCAGGTTCATCCTTGTATCGGGTGCAAATGTAACGGGCAAGACCAAGGGTGAGGCCGAGGGCGGCCTGATCGGCAATCTTGATATTGGGGAAACATATATTGAATCGGCAGGAAACTGCTATTATGAAATAAAACTTCCGCCCTGTTCAGGTGCGATATATATGGAGGAATGAAAATGAAAAAAATACAGTTTGTGAAAAAATTTGGTGTGCTGCTGATCATGTGCATACTTGTATTTTCATTATGCGCATGCTCTAAGGATGAAGAAGAGGAAGGCTCTTCGAGGAGAAGAAAAAACAACTCTGAAGAGGCTGATACTACAGACGCTCCTACACCTGACGTAACAGATGCTCCTACATATGAGCCTACGCCAATACCTACAGATGATCCGGTTCAGGTACCTACCGATTATCCTTCACCGACTCCTACAGAGCCTGTAACTCCCGAAGTTACACCCGAGCCTACGCCAGCTATACCTGCAGGCCCCGAGGTAAGTGAGCTTCCCGATATGCAGACGGTATTTGATACTTATTATGATTACGTAAGAGATCAGATGGATGATGAGTATACACTTTTCGATACCATGCGTTTCGGACTGGCACTTATCGATAATGATGATTTACCTGAGCTTATAATAGCTGATGCCGATTACCATGCATGCGGTGCAAGAGTAATATTCTACAATAACGGCGAGCCCAAAGAGGTCGGCCAGTTCGGCGGATACGGCGGATGCGGCTATATCAAGAAAGAGAATAAGATCATCAGCAGCTTCATGAACATGGGTGTGACTACCGTTCAGACATACCGTATCGATCCTGAATATAATGCGGTTCTGGTTGATGATATTTACTGCGAAGAGAACGATGAAAAAGTAGTCTACAGAGTAAACAACGAGCAGATAACAAGCTTCGATGATTATGATGCTGCGATCATGAAAGCTACCGAGCCGGAATTCGGCGGAACGAAGCTTTATATTGATTATAATGACATGCTTCCTTACTATCCTTACGTATGTGATGAAGAATTAAAGGATTCGTTTACTCAGATGTATGAGCAGCTTAAGGATGATAATTATTATGCATTCTCAGGCTACTATAATGAAAACATGGAATCTCTTGAAGGTACATGGATACTGGAGAATGGTGCTATTGATACAAGAAACGGATACCTCTCTTATATTTCCGATAAGGATGACGAATGGAATGAAGGTGCCAAGATCCTTTCGGAGGCAGTAATTGACAGTGACGGTATAGACATCATGTTTACCGCATATCAGAATGATGAGCTCTTTGATATAGATCTTATAGATCTCAGTATGTGGAACATGAAGGAAGTATATTTTAACAACAGTATCTCAGAAGAACTAGACTATGGCTGGGGCGTACAGGCTATCCCCAATGAGTATACCGACTGGAGTATATTTATGTGTACCGATGAGGAGGGCAAGCTCAGAGTACTCATATTCAGATATCCCGATGACGGAGAGACATATGATGACGGATATCCTATAGGAGAGTTTGTAGAACTCACATATACCAAAGCATTTGATGTTAAGGGCTGCAGTTCCGTATCGGCATTTCTTGAGAGAGCCGAGTCGGAGGACAAGGATGGCATGAAGGCGTTTAAGGCTCAGGAATACCTGTTTATCAATCCTGATACTCCTGAGGATATAAAGCTTGAATACGGCTATCCCGCAGATTATGATGATTATGAGCTTGAAACATCACATAAAGAGGCATATATCATATATGTTGATGATAACACCGCATATACGATACTTGACAGATTCAATGTAATGCTTGACATGAAAGCAACATACGAGGAATTTGAAAATGTAGCTGCTTACGGAGCGTTCCGCATCTATTTTGAAACAATGGCCGGCGCTGAGGATTATACAGGTGCCGTAGCAGTTGCCATACAGGAAGATTATATAGGATAATAAAAGAAAAAGGAGAAGGTTATGAGTATTTTAGGTTTTTTATTCGATCTGTTCGGAAGTGACAGTGATGACAAAGAAACAAAAAGAAGTAAGGAACATGAAGGCCGTGGACATCATGGTGACAGAAGACACTCTGAAGGATATGAACATCATCATGGTCCTTCAGCTTCCGATTCTGTAAGACATGGCGCTGTTGAAGCTGAGTCTTATTCACGTAAGGCTGAGATCAAGAATGAGACCGAGACTGTTGAAGGTCCCAAGAAGATCCAGAAGAGAAGAAGAGACGAGTAAAAATATTATGGGCAGGACGGATATCCGCCCTGCCCGAATCTTAATGAACATCTTGCAATATCATTTTATCTGCTGTCTGTTTTAAGGGTATCACATATCCTTAAAATGGAATTCTTTAGTACCATCACAATAGGGAGCGACTGTATGGCCGTTTCCGATCATCTTGTATTTATATGTTACAAGCCCCTCAAGTCCGACGGGACCTCTGGGAGGCATTTTGCCGGTACTGATGCCTACTTCGGCACCGAAACCGTATCTGTAGCCGTCCGCAAATCTTGTGGAGCAGTTGCAGTATACGTTTGCTGAATCTACCATAGTCTGGAAATAATCACGTGCTTTTTCGTCAGCAGTTATGATGCAGTCGGTATGATGAGAGCCGTATGTGTTGATATGGGAGATGGCATCATCGATGTTTTCGGCAATCTTTATAGATATCTCTTTGTCGAGATATTCGTTTTTATATCCATCATCATCCATAAGATTACAATTAATGATATCGGCTACAGCCTTGTTGCCGTTCATTTTGACGCCTGCTTTTGTGAGTGCATCGGAAAGCTTAGGTAAGAATGTGTCTGCTATAGCAGCATCAACCAGGACAGTCTCTACGGCGTTACATACGGCACTGTACTGTGTCTTTGCGTCCACAATGACTGAAAGTGCCATATCGAAATCTGCCTGCTTATCCACATATATATGGCATATACCGTCGGCATGTCCCATTACGGGGATTTTTGTGTTATCCATACAGTATCTTACAAATGCATTTGATCCTCTGGGGATAAGAAGATCTATATATTTATCGCATGTGAGAAGTTCCTTTATCTCGGAACGGTCCTCAGCCTGCGCAAGGCATCCTTCGGGTAATCCTGCGGATACTGCGGCCTTGTATATGATATCAAAAAGAACTCTGTTTGTTTTCTTTGTCTCGCTTCCGCCCTTTAATATACAGCAGTTACCGCTCTTAAGCGATAAAGCGGATATCTGGATCAGTGCATCGGGACGTGCTTCAAAGATAAAACCGATAACACCGATGGGGCAGGTGGAACGTGTGAGAGTCAGCCCTTCGTCAAGACTTCTTTTCATGGTGACTACATTTAAAGGATCGGGAAGAGTGATAAGCGATCTGATACCCTCTATTGAAGATGCAAGCTTGTCCTCACCGAATTTCAGACGTTTCATGACTGCGGGTGCGATCCCGTTCTTTTCGGCTTCTTCCATATCTTCATGATTGGCTGCAAATACAGCATCGGCATTGGCCTTTATAGCCTCAGCGATCACCTTTAATGCATTGTTCCTTACTTCAAGAGTGGTGGAAGCAAGCTTTGCGCTGTCTTTTTTTAATAGTATGGCTTTTTCCGTAACGTTCATAATAAGCCTCCGTTTAGCTTTAGTTTTCATGTATTATAAATGTTTTATTTAAATATTGCAATAAAAAAAATATTTTACTTGTTTTCTTAACAAAAATGTAATAATATAAAGGAGAATAGTATGCTCACCAGGGCTCAGAAGAAGAAAAAAGAAGAATTTAACCGGAAATTGAAACTGTATGGTAAGATTTTCGGGGGTATTTTATTTGCTGTTTTGGGGCTGGTCTATCTGTATTCCTCGGGAAATGAAGATATGACCGGAAATCAGGGAGATAACTATGGATCAGAAGAGATCAAAAGTAAAACAGTTATGGTCACACCGGAAGCTGTTTCCGGTATTGATGTTTATCCTGAAGCTGATCATAGCGGCGATAAAGAAGAAGTTACCGGAAAAGAAGCTGAAAGTATTCCTGATGACGCCGGATAGAAGATATCATGAAGGTAAAAGGGATCAAAGACGGAATATTTAACAAGATAAAAGATGATATTTATTGCGGAAGCTGATCGAACGGACCGTAATAAATATGGTGATCCAAGAGGAGGAAAAAATGGCAGCTAGGATTCTTGTAGTAGATGATGAGGAACTGATCGTAAAAGGTATTAAGTTTAATCTTTCACAGGATAAGATGGAAGTTGACTGTGCTTACGACGGACAGCAGGCTATAGAGATGGCAAAGCAGAAGGAGTACGACTGTGTACTTCTTGATGTTATGCTTCCCGTTTTCTCCGGATATGAGGTATGCCAGAGGATCAGAGAGTTTTCAAATATGCCTATCATCATGCTTACTGCAAAGTCTGAGGACAGTGACAAGATATTAGGACTTGAATACGGTGCTGACGATTATATCACAAAGCCTTTCAATATCATGGAAGTTAAGGCCAGGATCAAGGCTGTCATGAGAAGAAACAGCACAAAGGCAGTACCTGAGAAGAAGGATGAGAATATCTTCGTATTCAAGGATCTGAAAATGGATCACCGCAATAAGATAGTTGTTATCTCAGGAAAGAATATCAACCTCACTTCAAAGGAATTTGATATATTGGAACTCTTAGTTACCCATCCCAATACAGTATACTCCAGAGAGATGCTGCTTAAGATCATCTGGGGCGAGGATTTCCCCGGAGATGTCAGAACTGTAGATGTTCATGTAAGACGTCTCAGGGAAAAGGTAGAGACCAACCCGAGTGAGCCTAAGTATGTTTATACGAAGTGGGGAGCAGGATACTATTTCCATGATTAAAAAATTCTTCTTCTTTTTCAAAAGCTTAAAGGTTACGACATTTCTGACGGATCTATTCTGCTTTGCGCTTGCATGTGTTGTGCTTTTGCCGACTACAGTATCCATCAACAGAAACAACCTGATCGAAAGCAAGAAAAAAGAAGTCACAAAATGCTGCGAGGAGATCGCAAGAAAAATATATCTGAATGCTTATCTTGCCAACCAGGGCGAAAATACGGGTATAACCCGTGACATGAGAACGACGGCCGATATTTACGACGGCAGGATAATCATCATCGATTCTAACTTAAGATGCATCACCGATACATATGATCTGGAAACGGATAAAACACTTATCTCAACATATGTTATCGATGCACTGAATAACACTACAGCCGAATACCTTGATGAGGACAACAGGCGTATGGAGATCTATTATCCCATAAGCGAGTATGTTTCCTCAAAAGAGGAAGGGCTGAACGGTGTTATTATTTTCTCTTTTTCCATATCTAAAGAATATGAAGAGACGGACAGATTAGGCAAGAGCCTGATCCTTATCATCATACCCGTAGCCGTACTTGTGGTTGTATACTCAATATGGCATTCAAGAAGAGTATCCAATGCTATCAAAAAGGTTACCAATTCCATCGAGCATATCCGTGAAGGTTATATCGATGACAGGATCGTTATGAACAGCTTTGTCGAGCTGGAGGAAATGACGGAGGCGTATAACAACCTGATCTCACGTCTGCAGAGTGTGGAAGATTCCCGTCAGGAATTCGTATCAAATGTATCCCATGAGCTTAAAACTCCGCTTACTTCCATCAAGATCCTTGCCGACTCCCTGGTAATGCAGCCTGATGCTCCGCCTGAGGTATACAGGGAATTCTTAGGAGATATCAATGCTGAGATAGACAGGGAAAACAGGATCATAACAGACCTGCTTGAACTTGTTAAGCTTGACAGGAAAAACGGAGAGCTGCACATTGCTACAGTCTCCATCAACGAGATGCTGGAAATACTTATGAAGCGTCTGAAGCCCATAGCACAGGCACAGAATGTTGACCTGATATATGAGAGCTATCGTAAGGTTGAGGCTGAGGTTGATGAGGTCAAGATGATGCTTGCCATCTCAAACCTTATTGAGAATGCCGTAAAATACAACAAGGAAGGCGGCTGGGTAAAGGTTACCCTTGACTCCGACCACAAGTATTTCACGGTAAATGTTTCCGATAACGGTATAGGTATACCGGAGGAAGCCCAGAAATTCATATTCGACAGATTTTACAGAGTGGATAAGATGAGAGCCAGAAAGACCGGCGGTACCGGACTGGGTCTCAGTATCACAAAGAGCGTAATACTTATGCATAACGGACAGCTTAAAGTAGAAAGCAAGGAAGGCGAGGGAACCACCTTTACGGCGAAGGTTCCGCTTTCGTTCGTGGATAACAGGAGCAACTGATATGAAGACAACCGTACGGGAAAATTTATATAAAGCTTTAGCGGTACTACTTGTAGTGCTTGTTTTTGCGTGCTCTTCCTGTACGGTATCGGATGAGGATAAAAAAAGAGATCCAGAGCCTGCGGAAGGCGAGATCATGATATATTGCGTAAGCACAGAGAGAGATGCTCTTCATTGGGAAAATGTGAAGTTAAGCAGTACCAATACGGAATATATGATAGATGAAGTGTGCAGACTGCTTTCGGAAGGTCCCAGGGAAGAGGGACATGTAAGAGCCATAGCCGACAACGTGGATATCATGTCATACAAGATCGGCAGGGATGAACAGCTGGAGCTTAATTTTACTGCCGGCTATATGCAGATGGATCCTGTCACAGAGGCTTTATGCAGAGCTGCTGTGGTAAAAACCTTATGCCAGATCGAAGGCATAAAGTATGTGGAGTTTTTCGTGGACGGAGAACCTCTGACCTTAAATGACAGGCCGGCAGGCCTTATGAGCCCGGATGATTTCGTGGATAATTCGTCGGGTAATTACGGATTTGACCAGAATGTAAAGATAGTAGTGTATTATACGGATGAAAACGGCAAGATGCTCAGGGAATCCATACTTAAAGTGTATATAGACGGTACCAAACCCCTGGAAGAGGTAGTGTTAGAAGAGCTTATAGACGGACCTTTAGAGAGTCAGACAGAACTTCGGAATACCATCAATCCTAAGACCGTGATAAACAGAGTGCGTTCATACGACGGTGTATGCTATGTTGATTTCAGCGAGGAGTTTTTATCGAAGGTGCCCGGAGTGACAGATGATGCTGCAGTATACAGTGTGGTTAACACTTTATGCGAGCTGTCGGGTGTCACAAAGGTAAAGATAACCGTATCGGGAACAGAGAGAAAGTACTTCGGAAAGCTTCCTCTCAATGAATTCCTGTCATACAGGCCTGAGCTTATAACGATAGAAAAGGCAGGTGAATAAACTGGGGTAATAAAGGATATATTTACAAGGCCCCTTGTGTTATGCGGGATATCCCTTGTTGCGGGGATAATCCTTAAAAGCGATACGGGAGATGTTCTTGCGCTTCCCGTGATTACAGCTGCTGCTTTGTTTGCCATAATTACTATTTATGCGGTAAGGCATGCAGAAAACGAACGTCTGAAAAAAAGACGTATACTTATATCGGGGCTTATAATCATTTCATTTCTTACAGGCATCATCCGTGTTTCGGATGTGAGTGCCGCTCTTGATTCCGGATATATACCGGAAGGTTCAAAAAAGGAAACTTTAGTTTACGGAACAGTTTCCGATATTCAATTATCAGATACAAGATATCTGATATCGATAGAAAATCCGAAAATAAAACTTAAAAACGAAGAACAAGAAATTGCAGACCAGGGACGAAAATTGCTTATCTATTCTGAAAGTGCGCCTTCCTTTAATGTGGGTGACGAAGTGAAGGCTTCGGGCACGCTTTATCCGTTTCAGGAGGCGACAAATTACGGGCAGTTTGACCAGAAAAAGTATTACAATGCGAAAGGTTACGGGCTTAAGCTGTATACCGATGAAGTAGTCCTCATAAAAATCAATGATACGGCAAAAGGCAGATTTTGGCGGTTACTTTTTGATGCAGGAGAGTATTTTGAAAATGCACTGGAACGTATATATGATGACCGTACATGCGGGATCCTTACGGCAATGCTTACAGGGGACAGAAGCGGGCTGGATGAGGATACGAAGGAGATATATAAGAGGATAGGGATAGCACATATCTTAAGTATATCCGGTCTGCATGTGACATTGCTCGGTATGGGGCTTTTCAATATCCTGATGCTGCTATTAAAGAGGCTTCGCCTGTGCGGGGTACTGACTATAGTCTTTATAGTAACTTACGGCGTATTTACAGGGTTCTCCGTATCGACGGTAAGAGCCGTGATCATGATCATATGTATGCTTGCGGGCAGAATGCTTTTACGGGCTTATGACGGACAGAGTGCGGCAGCGCTTGCTGCGATGATCATTCTTGTGAGCAATCCGTCCGAACTGTTCGAGACGGGATTCCAGCTTTCTTTTATTGCAGTATATGGTATATTTGCCGGGAATATCATCAGGAAAAATCTTGGATTAAAGAATCCTGTGCTTATATACTGCATACCGGGATTTTTTGCCCAGCTGGCAACTTTTCCTATAATACTTCGGACTTATTATTCTTTTTCACCGTATTCCTTTGCTGCAAATATGATATTACTTCCTTTTATGTCAGTCATAGTCATATCGGGGCTGATCGCCGGGATATGCGGATGCATATGTATTGGTACGGGAGCGGGAATATTCATAAAGTTGGGTATGATAGCAGGCGGACCGGCACATTTTCTACTTGATCTTTATAATGGGGTGTCCGAGTGGATGCTTAGCCTGCCCGGTGCAGATATTATTACGGGATGTCCGAAAGCCGCAGCATGCTTTTTCTATTACCTGATATTCTTTTGTCTGATATATATGTCGAACAGATACAGGGAGAAAAATGTACGTCACGGACGGAGAGAGGAAGAAAAGGTGTCAGGTAAGGGGAGACTTACACCGGTGGAAAAGAAGCAAAGGCTTAAAGAATGTCTCGGTATATATCTCGTGACCTGTGCGGCGCTTATGCTTATGTACGGACTGCTGATGTTTAAGGGCAGGAAGGATAAGGTATATGCAGGATTTTTGGATGTGGGGCAGGGATTGTGTGTATACGTTGAGACGGAAGATATGAACATACTTACAGATGGCGGAAGCAGCAATGTGCAAAAT
Source organism: uncultured Lachnospiraceae bacterium (assembly GCA_902774525.1). Taxonomy (GTDB): domain Bacteria; phylum Bacillota; class Clostridia; order Lachnospirales; family Lachnospiraceae; genus RUG11977. The sequence continues at coordinate 4,500 of CACYIR010000059.1, read as the reverse complement.
GTCGGAAAGTACAGGATAGAGCCGTTTCTCTTGTACAGAGGGGTTAAGGAGATAGATTACTGCTTCGTGACACATACCGATACGGATCATATCAGCGGTATAAAGGAGATATTGCAGGACGGAAGGATAAGGATAAAGAAGCTGGTATTGGGGATAAATTATAATGATAAGGAGCCGCTTATAGCTCTTGCTTTAGAAAAGGGAACAGAAGTGGTATATGCTAAGGCAGGGGATATGATAGCAGAATCCCGGATAAGCGGGAATACGGATATTAAAATATATTCTCCGGATCCTGATTTTATATACGATGATGCCAATCAGGCGTCCCTTGTATTTGAGATCAGATATAATGATTTTTCGATGCTTATGACGGGGGATTCTGATGAGTTCACGGAGAGTGAATATGTGAGATACCTGGATGGACACGAGGGTATAGATGTACTGCAATGTCCGCATCACGGATCAAAGTATTCCTGTTCGGAGAGGTTGCTTGAGGTTATACAGCCGTCTGTGACTGTCATATCCTGCAGCAGGACTAACAATTACGGGCATCCGGCAGGGGAGACGCTCGAAAGGTTAGAGGAGGCGGGGAGTTACTATTATGTGACGGCTGAGAAAGGGATGATATCGGTGTATGGAGATGAAGGAGAGGAGTTTAAGGTGAAGGGATACAAAGGTAAGTGACAAATTGACGAGTTACTATTCACGCCTGGACTAAAGGCACAACTCATAAACCCGCCGGCTTTGCCGTCGGTCGCTGCTGACGCAGCTAGTGTTTACTCGTTGACCTTAGTACAGCCTCCCCGGCATAATCTGACAAAAGGGATTCCTGCAAGCAAGCTTGCGTAATCCCTTTATGCAGATTTGCCGTGAATAGTAACCCTATCCACAAAAGTGTTTATTGACATCAATTTGGTAAATGATTATACTTAATAATTGATTTAATAGGTGAACTTATTGGAGGAGAGAATATGTTTGTCGGAATCTATAATTATACAGTTATAATCACTTATTTAAGCCTTATTTCCGCAGGGTTGGGTATGTATTTTTCAGCCAACGGAAGTTTTAAGGCAGCTCTGTTCTGCCTGCTTTTGTCAGGTCTGTGCGATATGATAGACGGACCTGTGGCAAGGACCAGAAAAAGGACCGAGACAGAGAAGAAGTTCGGTATCCAGCCTGCAGTGCTCGTATATTTTATAGCTGAGTTTAATTCGAGTCATCCGATCGATATCATTGCTCTGATCGTAGGACTTACATTTGCACTCTGTGCAGTTATCAGACTTGCATATTTTAATGTTACAGAAGAAGAGCGTCAGGAAAAAGAGGGCGGAAAGAAGCGTACCGGATATCAGGGACTTCCTGTAACCAACTCGGCACTTATCATCCCCGGTCTTTACAATGCAAGATTCTTTACCGACGGCAGCCTGTTTGCTCTTATCATGACCATAGGACTTGCCATCGTAGCATTTTTATATGTATTTAACTTCAAGATGTTTAAGCTGAACGGCAAGAAGCTGATACCTGTAGGTATATTCGGTGTAGCTATACTTGTTGCCTGTTTCTTCACACCTTGACAGAAAGGAATCAGGAAGCCTTAAATGAATTATAAGGACAGAGACGGAAAAGAATATCAGGTAAGTACGTCCCAGGACAGGTTTTTAAATTTCCTGTACAATACAAAGCCCGGGCGCGTAATGCTTAAAGCCATGATATCCGATAAGCTGACCAGGCTTATAGAGATATACATGAATACCAGGATATCCACACTTAAGATCGATCCGTTTATAAAGAAAAACAATATAAAGATATCCGACTATGAGAAAAAGTTCTATAAGAATTATAACGACTTTTTCACAAGGAAGATCAAAAAAAGCAGACGACCTGTGGATATGGCAGACGACGTGCTTGTATCACCCTCTGACGGAAAGGTAACCGTATATCCCATATCCGACAGACTGGTGGTAAATATCAAGCATATCGATTATTCGGTAAAGTCATTGCTGCTTGACAGGGAGCTGTCTGAAGAGCTTGAAGGCGGCTGGCTGTATGTTATAAGACTTACTGTGGATAATTACCACAGATACTGTTATCCTGACAGCGGCTACCAGCATGAAAACTATTATATTCCCGGCATGTTCCATACGGTTAATCCCGTGGCACTGGAGAATACAAGCGTATTTGCCCAGAACTGCAGGGCATATACCATTATAGACACCGATCACTTCGGACGCATCATCCAGATGGAAGTGGGTGCCATGGGTGTCGGAAGGATAGTGAACTACAAAGAGTGTGAGTTCGTTGATAAGGGTGAAGAAAAGGGTTATTTTGAATTCGGCGGCTCTACAGTATGCCTTTTTGTACCCAAGGGAAGTGCGGTGCCGGATGCGGATATCATAAAGAATACCGAAGAAGGCTTTGAGACCCTGGTAAAATTAGGCGAGCATATCGGTAAAAAAGATACTTCGCTTTGCTCAGAATGATACGGCGTCAGCTTTAGGGCAAAGACAAAAGGATATTTCGGAGAAATATATGCAGAAACAAAAGATAGATGCTGACATAGAAAACGGAAAGTATGAACGTGTGTATCTTATCTGCGGGGATGAGCCTTATCTGGTGCGTTATTACAAGAACCGCCTGAAAAAAGCCATCATACCTGAAGATGAGAGTATGAACTATGCCTATTTTGACAGCATGCCTGAAAATGTGACTGCTATTACCGGTTTTGCGGATACGATGCCTTTTTTCGGAGACAGAAGACTTGTACTTCTTGATAAAGTATCGGCGTTCAAAAAGGATACGGGACTGGCAGATTATATCCCCAATATCCCGGAGACCACTACCATAATGATAGTGGAGGAAGACGTGGATAAGAGAAGCCGTCTGTATAAAGCCATACAGAAGCAGGGCTGTATCACGGAATTAAAGAAGCTTGCCATGGCCGATATTAAGATGTATGTGGCATCCAGGATGAAGAAGGCAGGGAAAGGCATATCCGAAAGGGATTGCGAATACCTGATAACGAGCGTCGGGGATGACTTAAATACGGTCATGAACGAAGTGGACAAGTGCATAGCCTATGCCGGTGACCAACCGGGCGTGGACAGAAAGATCATAGACGAAGTATGTTCCATGCAGGTTGAGAATAAGATATTTGATATGGTGGATGCGATACTGGTCCATGACGGCAACAAGGTATATAACCTGTACGGCGATCTGGTCACATTAAGGGAAAACGCCTTCGGTATCATGGCAGTTATAAGAAAGAATTACGCAAGGCTTTTAACATTCAGCGAGCTTTTGGAAGAAGGCTGCTCTGCAGCGGAGATAGCGGCGAGGACCAAAACTGCCGACTGGCTGGTAAAGAAGCAGATACCGAAAGTAAAGAAATTTAGTTCTTTAAGACTTAAGAATTCGATAGAGTGCATAGTTAACACCGAATATGCCATAAAAGCCGGTAATATAGGCGAACAGCTCGGACTTGAAATAATGCTTGCAAATCTAATGACTATATAGTATAATTCATTTGTTTTTTGGAGACGTATCGAAGTGGTCATAACGGCCCTGACTCGAAATCAGGTAGGCGGCAACGTCTCGTGGGTTCGAATCCCACCGTCTCCGTTTCAACTCCCTCAAACCTTTGTACAGACACGGGTTTGGGGGATTTTTTCGTTGACATAAAGTATGGATGGAAGTATAATTAAATATTAGTTATAAATACAGATTATTATGAAAAAAAGATATAGAAAAAAGGTGATGTTATGAGATATCTGATAACCGAAGAAGACAGAAAAAGAACAGGAAGCAGCGAGTTTATAGAATTCCAGAGAGGCAGGTATGACGGACAGTGCTGGCATATTGATTCCGTGTATATAGCTGAGGAGACATTTTACGAATTGAAACTGAGAAGATTTTTCTCGTCGGTACTGCCTCAGTTTGATTATTACGGACTTACACAGGTGAATGCAGAGGAGTTTAAGGAGCTTAAAAAGGCAGCACACGCTTTCTCGAATGAAGCTGACGAATGCATTAAGGAAATAGCTGCCTGGATAGGTGATGACGAATCCGGTGACGTAGTATTTACCATATGCGGTATGTAAGATGAGGAGTATAAAATGAAAAAGAGATTATTGTTTTTGATAATATGTGTGCTTTCGTTATGCATTTTTGCTGCATGCTCGGATGAAAAAGCAAGAGAAGTGGAAAAAGCGATAGATGAGACAGTGGATAAGCTGAAAGATCAGCTTGATGACGGACTAAGAGATCTGCTCGAAGTTACACCCGTTCCTACAAAGGCTCCGACACCTACTTTAGAAGCAGCTGAGCCTACGGATGAGCCTGAGCCTACGGATGAGCCTGAGCCGACGGAGGTTATAGAGCCTACGGCAACACCGGATCCCACAGCTACTCTTAAGCCCACGGCAACACCCAAGCCCACGGCAACACCTAAGCCCACGGCAACACCTAAGCCCACGGCTACACCCAAGCCTACGGCAACACCTA
>CACYIR010000058.1 GCA_902774525.1 uncultured Lachnospiraceae bacterium | reverse complement strand
AAAAAAAGAAAATAAAAGGTTAAAAGTATGTGCTAATCATTTGACTTATTAGGGAAATGATATTATAATTAGCATGAAATATCAGTCTGACTTAAGGGGTAGAGTTATGGCAGAGATCAGGATAGTACCGATAAGAAAAATAAAGATAGGATCAAGAGTCCTTTGCGATATATATTCAAAAAACGGAAGCGTTATGCTCAGACGCGGGAATATCATGACCGAAGCCATCATGGAGAAGCTGGAGTCAGTGGGTGTAAACAGGGTACTTGTGGAAGCGGGTACCGTAGAACTTGAAGACGATGAGCCCAGGAAAACCCCTCTGAATAATGACGGCCTTCCGACGGACAATATCGCACAGTACAGGGACGATTTCCTGCTCAAAAAAGAGTTTGAACAGGGAAAGGATGCCCTGCTTGACAAGGATATAGACGGAGCACAGGATGTAGCAAAGGGTATCGCAGGAAAGATCCAGACCTCCGGCAGTATCAAAAAAGAGCTCGATGAGCTGAAGTACGGTACCGAAGGTGTTGTAACCCACAGCTTAAATACGGCCGTACTTGCCGGTGCCATAGGCATCGAAAACGGATTTGCACCCAAAGACATCGAGCAGCTGGTAATCGGCGGTATGCTCCACGATATAGGCAAGCTATATATAGATCCCGAGATACTCAATAAAAAGGGCCGTCTTACTGAAAAAGAATATGAGATCATGAAGACACATGCGGAGGAAGGCTACAAAAAGCTCTGTGACAACAAGGGCGTGACCCAGAAGGTACGTTTCATGGCTTTCCAGCATCATGAGAACAATGACGGCACCGGATATCCCAAGAGACTTAAAGGAGAGCAGATACTCTGGGAAGCAAGGATACTGCATGTGGTAGACGTATATGAAGCCATGACGGCGAAGAGATGCTATAAGGACCATCTTCTTCCGGGAGATGTCATGGAGTTCGTTATGGGCAAGTATTCCACCATGTTTGATATAAAAGCCATGGATATGTTTTTAAGGACCATCCCGGCATACAGGAAGGGCGACCTTGTGCGTCTTTCTGACGGAACAAGATGCCAGGTGCTTGAAAGCAATCCGATAAACAGCTTAAGACCTTTGGTAGTAGACCTTAAAACCATGAAGGTTATAGACTTATATACCGACAGGGATTATCTTTCGAGAACTGTCACGGAACTCATACTGAAGGAGGAAGAAGTAGTTAAAACGCAGTAACTGGAAGAAACGCATATGGATATCATTATTTCTATATTGTTTCTTTTCCTTTTGATCTGTGCCATAGCAATGAGCTTTACAAAAAACACGCTCGCTGCCGTGATCATATTCGGTGCGTTCAGTCTGGCTATGTCCGTCATATGGATAATCATAGAATCGCCTGACTTAGCCATCACCGAAGCGGCGGTAGGAGCGGGAGTCACCGGCATTCTGTTTTATGCGACATTAAAGAGGATCGACCAGATAGACATGAATGCAGCCACGATGACCGGAACGACCAGAAAAAAGCTTAAAGGGAACAGACATGAAAAAGGAAAGAGAAAATGATTCGCACAATATAATATCCGGTAAAATATCGGGGAAGCTGGGAGCAGTGTACAGAGTATCGGCACTGGTTCTTGCAGTTCTCCTTTTTTTCATGCTTGCGACCGTTATGATAGGTATGCCGGACATAGGAAACAAGAACAATCCGGACAACAATGAGGTGGCAAAGCGGTATATAGAAAACGGACTTGAGGAGACCGGTGCGGTAAACATAGTATCCGGAATGATACTTGATTATCGTGCATTCGATACCTTCGGGGAGTCCTGTGTGCTGTTTGCAGCTACGATATGCGTCATGATCATGCTCCGTATAGACGGACAGACAAAGGAGGATGACGAGGAGGCAAAGAAGACGACTTTCGGTATCAGGCAGTCCGCATTTTCACTGATCGACAGCCGCCAGTATGAGCCGGAAAACGACAGTATCCTGAAAAAGAGTGCGCTCCTCATCGTTCCACTGATACTGATATTCGGATTATATGTAATACTTAACGGGCATATCTCTCCCGGAGGCGGATTCTCGGGAGGAGCGATACTCGGAGCAGGGCTTATCCTTTTCTTAAGCGCATTCGGATTTCAGACTGCGGAGAAGGTATTAAACGCAAAAACGGTAAAGATAATAACACTGGTATCACTGCTTGTTTACTGCCTTGCAAAAAGCTATTCCTTCTTTACGGGGGCAAACCACTTGGAGTCGGGTATACCGCTCGGTACTCCCGGTGCCATTCTTAGCAGCGGTCTGATACTGGTACTTAATATATGCGTCGGCATGGTAGTAGCCTGTACAATGTACAGCTTCTATGCGCTTGTAAGACGCGGACGTATCTGAATACTTGTACGGTATGTTTTATATAAGCCCTTTAGGGGGCGGGAGAGGTGCTTTTAACATGTGGAATCTGATAACAAATCATCTGAACGATCTCGTAGCCGTGGCACTGTTTGTCATCGGCTTTGCAGATCTGTTATTCCAGAAAAACATGATAAAAAAGGTCATAGGACTTAACATAATGGATTCTGCCATATACCTGCTGCTTGCATCCCAGGGGTATATAAAGGGCAGAAAGGCGCCCATAATCACGGACGGCATCACATCGGCACAGAATTATATCAACCCGATCCCTACCGGACTTGTACTTACCGGTATCGTTGTATCCGTGAGTGTTACGGCACTGCTTCTTTCCATGACCATCAGGATGTATAAAAAGTATCATTCGTTGGATCTTGATTATTGTCTTATGATGGCGAGAAAAGAGGGCTGACATTTTATGGATTTCATCAAGAATTTTCCGTTTTTTTCCATAATGCTCTGCATGTTCTGTGCCATCGTCAATTCGGTGCTGGGCAGAAAAGCGGCAAAATACATGACAAGGATAGTTCTGGGCCTTGTCTTATGCCTTTCCGTGGCGATCCTCTTCTTCACGATAAAGAGAGGAGAGGCATATGTCTACTACATGGGACATTTTCCTGCACCTTGGGGAAATGAGATACGTTTCGGGTGCCTGGAGTCCATGTTTTCACTGTTTGTGAGCATGATCGCGTTCTTATCGACCATAGCCGGAACAAAAGCAGTGGAAGATGATGTGGAGGACAAGAAGGAGAACCTGTTCTATATCCTGGTATGTCTTATGACAAGCTCGCTGCTTGCCATGAGCTACACCAACGACTTATTCACAGGCTATGTATTTATAGAGATCAATACTATCGCAGGCTGCGGCCTTATCATGGTCAGACAGATCGGAAAGACCACCGTTACCGCCATAAGATACATGGTGATAAGTATCCTCGGCTCGGGCCTTTTCCTGATGGGTGTCACACTGCTGTATACACTTACCGGACATCTGCTTATGTCCAATATCAAGGAATCTGTGGCAGAGCTTTCCGTAAGCGGAGAGTACAGGGTGCAGCTTACCATCGTCATAGGACTGATGATGGTAGGACTTGCCATCAAATCGGGACTTTTCCCGTTCCACCTCTGGATACCCGATGCATACGGACAGTCCAATGTGGTATCGAGTTCGCTGCTTTCGAGTACCGTATCGAAGGGTTATATATTCCTGCTCATCAAGATATTTGTACGTACCATAGGATTTGATGTTATAAAAACGACCGGAGTACTCTATATATGCTTCACCTTAGGCATCGTTGCCATGATACTCGGGTCCGTGATGGCACTGCATGAGCAGAGTTTCAGACGTATGATAGCATATTCCTCGATAGCGCAGATAGGCTACATATATATGGGTATAGGCTTAGGTACCGCAGCCGGAGTTGCGGCAGCCATATTCCATATATTTGCACACGGAGCCACCAAGTCACTGCTCTTTATCTCGTCATCCGAGTTTACCGAAGGTTCTCATTCGAAGACCATAGATGACTTAAAAGGTCTCGGACACAAATATAAGTTTTCGGCATTCTGCTACAGCGTCGGAGCCTTTTCCATAGTGGGATTCCCGCTCCTTGCCGGTTTTGTATCGAAGCTCCTTTTGGGAGGAGCCGCCATAGGGCACGGGCCTATGCAGTGGATAGCGCTTTTGGCACTTGCCGTAAGTACGATACTGAATGCTATTTATTTCTTAAAGACTGTTATATACCTCTACATACCTTATGATGAGGAACATACGGGAAAGAGCGCCGATATGGTGCCGACATACCGTATGAACTGCGAAGAGTATGTATTCGGAGTCATAATGCTGGTAGCGATAAATCTTATATTGGGACTTGCATCCGGCTCCATCATCGATGTGATAAATAACGGACTTGAAATCTTTTCATAACCTTTAGGGAGGCTTTTTATGCTGATACTTTTACTGCCTGTGATACTTCCCGTACTTTTCGGGATACTGTTGTTCATATATAAGGGCTTTGACGACAGGAAAAAGAGAAATATCTATACAGGTGCTGCACTTATCATATCCGCTGCAGTGACGCTTGCCGTGGTATTCTGTACGTCCGGCACGCTTACACTGTGGAAGATAACCGAGAGTGCTTCCATAACATTAAAATGCGACGGGCTTACAAAGTTCTTTGCAGTCCTTATGACACTTATGTGGAACATAGTGGGCTTTTATGCATTTGATTATATGAAGCATGAGGAAGATGAGAAGAGATTCTTCGCATTTTATCTCATCGTAATGGGCGTGCTTTCAGGCATATACATGTCGGCAAACCTCATAACACTGTATCTTTTCTATGAGCTTATGACCCTTACATCACTGCCTCTGGTACTGCATTCGCTGACCAAAGAAGCTATAAGCGCAGGTAAAAAGTATCTCTTCTACTCCATAGGCGGAGCATTCCTTTCACTTATTTCGATATTCTATATTTATACAAAATGCAACGTATCGGATTTCACCGCGGGCGGTTTCTTGGGAGAGGTACCCGCAGGTGATAAGAACATGCTTTTAGTATTTGTATTTTTGGCTTTAGTCGGCTTCGGATGTAAGGCAGGTCTTTTCCCTCTTCAGGACTGGCTGCCCACAGCGCACCCGGTAGCACCTTCACCGGCTTCTGCTGTTCTTTCGGGTGTCATCACCAAGTCAGGCGTATTTGTTATCATAAGACTCGTATTCTTCAGTATCGGTGCTGATTTTATCAGGGGCACCTGGGTACAGTATGCATGGATGGGACTGGCACTTCTCACCGTATTCTTAGGCTCCATGATGGCATATAACGAGAAGGTGATGAAAAAGAGATTCGCCTACTCGACAGTCAGCCAGGTATCCTACGTACTTTTCGGACTTTCCATCCTTTCCGCTACAGGCATGAAGGGGGCACTCCTGCATGTTATATTCCATTCGGTGATCAAGGACGGTCTGTTCTTAGTAGCCGGTGCGATCATAGTATATACCGGCATCAAGAACGTGGACGGACTTAAAGGCATAGCCAAAAGAATGCCGACTGTTATCTGGTGTTTTACACTCTATGCACTGGCACTTATCGGTATCCCGCCCGCAAGCGGATTTGTGAGCAAATGGTTCCTGTGCCTCGGAGCACTTGAAGGCGAGATAGGAGTGTTCAGGTTCTTGGGACCTGCCATCCTTCTTATAAGCGCACTGCTTACTGCAGGATACCTGCTTCCGATCACCATCAACGGATTTTTCCCGGGCAATGATTTTGATTACGGAAAATGTGAAAAATGCAAGGTATCACCTTTGATGACAGTACCTCTTATTATACTTGCCGTAGCGGCTATCGGCTTCGGGCTTTTCCCTGACTTTATCACGACCGCTATCGATAGTATTGCGGCAGGCTTATAAGATCAGAGGTGTAAGATTTTTAACATAGGAGACACAAGTGAACACAGATATCCTGATCCTCCTTCCCATATTCCTGCCTGTTCTGGCAGGGCTCCTTATGCTGGCATTTCCGGCAAAGGATGACAGGGTAAGGAATACGGTAAATATGATATTTGTCCTGATAAATACGGCATTAGCCTTTATTGCCATGACGGTATGTAAGGAAAAGAGCATATCGATCGTCAGGATATATATGAACTATGGTTTCGAATTCAAGACCGACAGAGCGGCCTGTATATTCGGAACGATAGTCGCTTCACTGTGGCCTTTTGCAAGCCTGTACTCCTACGGATATATGAAGGGGCATGAGAGGAGAAATTCCTTTTTTGCATTCTTTACCATGACATACGGCGTGGTAATGGGTATAGCATTTGCTTCCAACCTTCTTACGATGTATGTATTCTACGAGATGCTGACTCTTGTCACATTCCCGCTGGTACTGCATCCCATGACTAAAAAGGCGATAAAGGCGGCAAGAACATATCTTGCTTATTCTTTGGGAGGCGCGGCATTCGGACTTATCGGACTCATATTTATGATGTATCTCGGAAGTACCGGGTTTACGCTCGGAGGAAGCATACCGGCTGATAGTGCGGCATCTGCATTTCTGCTTCCGGCATTTGTCCTTTCATTCTGCGGATTCAGTGTCAAAGCAGCTATGGCACCGTTCTCGGGATGGCTCATAAAGGCAGCGGTCGCACCGACTCCGGTCACTGCGCTTCTGCATGCGGTAGCGGTAGTAAATGCCGGCGCTTTTGCCTGCATAAGGCTTATATATTACGTATACGGGACGGATATACTTCACGGCACATGGGCACAGTATCTGGTGCTTCTCATGACTGCGGTGACCATAGTATACGGTTCTTCGTTTGCTGTAAAGGAGACTCATTTTAAGAGAAGGCTTGCATATTCTACCATAAGCAACCTTTCGTATATATTGTTTGCAGCCACCATCATGACACCGATGGGACTTACGGCCGCATTTGCACACATGCTCATGCATTCGCTTACCAAGATATGTTCTTTCTTCTGCTGCGGCATAGTGATGGAGCAGACGGGAAAGGAATATATAGAAGAACTTTCGGGCCTCGGCAGGGTCATGAAAAAGACCTTCGTATGCTTTACGATATCGTCACTTTCACTTATCGGCATACCTCTGTTCTGCGGATTCTTCAGCAAATGGAGGATAGGACTTGCCGCCATAGATGAAGGCAGTCCGTTTGCGATCACCGGACTTGTGGCGATCCTGTTCTCGGCACTGCTTACTGCCATATACATGCTGGGTATCGTGATAAAGGCATATTTTCCTATGAAGGCAGATAGTGGCGAAACTGAAAACAGCGCTAAGGATGGTGCTGAAGAAGATCCTTCAAAGGTGATAAAGGAGCATTCATGGCAGATGCTTATCCCTGTTATATGTTTTGCAGCCGGTATACTCATCCTTGGAGCATTCTGGCAGCCTGTACTTGATTTTATACAGTTTTAAAATCCGATTTTGATAAAAGTATTTTAGAAACCTGTTGACTTGTGAGGTAAGAGATGAAAGGCAATATCCTTTTGATAAATTTAATATTATGGCCGTTTGCGGCAGCCGTTATCTGTTACCTTGCGGGATGGCGGAGGGTTCCTTACGGCAATCCCGGTAGCACCGAGAGTGAGAAAGAGGCAAAAAGCAGAAAAGAGTTCAGAAATATACTTGTGATATGCTCTGTACTTTTAGAGATACTTTTGTATGTATTTGCGATCCTTTCGATCGGAAAAAAGGGGAACGAGCTCCATATAGATAAGATATGCGGACTGGGCATCAACCTGTATTTCGGGGGTTTCAGGACCGTATACGCGGGTGTGGCACTTCTTATGTGGTCCATGACGGCACTTTTTTCACGCGAGTATTTTGCACATTACAGGAACAGGAACCGTTATTATTTCTTCTTCCTGCTTACTTTAGGTGCCACACTCGGAGTATTTATGTCGGGAGATCTGTATACCGCATTTATATTCTTTGAGATCATGTCATTTACATCATATACCTGGGTAGCACACGATGAAAAGCCGGGGGCTATGAAGGCTGCGGGCACTTACCTTGCGGTAGCTGTCATAGGCGGACTTGTCATGCTGATGGGTATAATGATGCTTTACCATAAGCTTGGGACATTGATGATAAGTGAGCTGCGTGAGGCGGCTGCGGCATGCTGGTTAAAAGCAAAAGGCTCTGACAGGACTTTTATTTTTGTATCAGGCATATGTATCCTGTTCGGATTCGGAGCCAAAGCGGGTATGTTCCCGCTCCACATTTGGCTTCCAAAAGCACATCCTGTAGCCCCTGCGCCCGCATCGGCACTTCTTTCGGGTATCCTTACCAAATCAGGCGTATACGGAGTGCTTATCCTTTGCTTTGAGATATTCAGCGGTAATGAAAGCTGGGGAGTACTCATGCTTGTGCTCGGAGTCATTACCATGTTTACCGGAGCCGTACTTGCGGTATTCTCCGTTGATCTTAAAAGGACACTTGCATGTTCTTCCATGTCACAGATAGGTTTTATACTGACAGGATGTGCCATATCGGTACTGCTGTCGGAGACATATTATACGACCACGGACCCCAGTGCCTCCGATGCCATTGCGATTTATCTTGAATTCCTTACGGAAGAGACAGCCTTATCCGCTGCAGGTACCGTACTGTATATGGTAAACCACTCATTGTTCAAACTTGTACTATTCATGTGTGCCGGAGCCATATATATGAAGCTGCATAAGCTTGATCTGAATGACATCAGGGGATTCGGCAGGGGCAATAAGCTCCTTATGGTATTATTCGGAGTCGGAGCATTAGGTATCATGGGTGTGCCGCTGTTCTCCGGATATATCAGCAAAACCCTGATACACGAAGGTATAGTGGAGTATGCACATGAGCTTACAGGTGCTGCACATACTGCTGTAAAAGTTGTAGAGTATCTGTTCTTACTCAGCGGCGGTATGACGGTAGGGTATATGATCAAGCTCTTTGTGGCAATCTTTATAGAGAAACCGGTTCAAAAGACAGAAGCTCATTTGGCAAAAGGAACTAATACATCCAAAGAAAAACAGACAGAAAAAAATACACATGAGGAACATGAGCATCATGCGGAATCAGGAAAGTGGAAGATAAGCCCGCTATCGGCCATAGCACTTATCATACCTGCATGCATCATAGTGGTATGCGGAGTCATCCCTTCGATATACATTGATAATTTAAGCGTGTATATGAGCGATATTACCCATGCACCGGAGATCGAGCATATCAGCATATTCTCTTTAGAGAACCTTAAAGGCTTTGCAATATCACTTACCATAGGACTTCTGGTATATCTCTTTATCAGAAAGGTACTTATGAAGGAGGAAAACGGAAGAAAGGTATATGTAAACAGATGGCCTGCTAAGCTCGATCTTGAGGAACTTATCTACAGACCGCTGCTCCTTAAAGCACTTCCGGGACTCTTTACAGGTATATTTAAGGGCCTCATCAGGCTTACTGAAGATTTATGGAGCTTTATGGTAAAAACTCCCGGAGTATTCTTTAAGGGACTTATAAGATTTACTGAGATCATCTGGAACGGACTAGTCAAATTCGGGAAGGGCGTAGGTTTTGTAACCTCGGCATTTGCCGAATCCGTTATATATTCTGTAAGAAAGATATTCTTTAAAAATCTGCAGGAAAATAAAAAAAGCCCTCTCATGGAGAAGCTCTATGCAAGGTTTGATGCCGGCGACAGGGTATTAAGGATAGTCGAAGCTACGATATCCTACAGTATCATATGGCTGATGCTCGGACTTATCGGAACCATCCTATTCCTGCTGTTTTATAAGTAAATAAAACTTTGCCGTTAAGAT
>CACYIR010000057.1 GCA_902774525.1 uncultured Lachnospiraceae bacterium | reverse complement strand
AAGATGACATGATAGCACCTCTTTCTAAAACATTATTCTAAACGGTTATTTATAACTATATCTCTATAATAGATAATATATACCGATACAACCATATTGTAGTATAACACTTAAATAAATAATATACAAGTTTTTGTTGTTTTACCTATCATAATATAGTATAATAATAGAATAGTATCATGACATCATCAAAAAGGAGTTTGCATATGTTTGGATCAAAGAAGAAACAGCCTGTAACACAATCAAATGATGCAGAGCTTAAAGCAAAGATCGAAGAACTGACAGACAGACTGTACCTTAGCGAGGCAGAACTGCATTCGGTAAATGAATGCGTAAAACTGGGCATCTGGAAAGCTTTTTATGATGAAAACGGCAATCAGACAAGGGTAGAATTTACCGATGTCTTTAAAAGCATGCTCGGATATAAGCCTATTGAGATGGATGATACCATTGAGGCATTCAGTAAACTCATACATCCGGAGGATGCTAAAGCGGTATTTGATGCATATGGTGCTGTTATCGCCGATACTACAGGAAAAAGCATATTTGATCTGGAATACAGGCTTCTTTCAAAAAATGACGGATACAAGTGGTTCCGTGTTGCCGGAAAGTGTATAAGAAGGCAGAACGGACAGCCTAAGGAATATATCGGTACCATATATGACATAAATGATTCTCATAAGAATTCCCAGGCTATAGAGCAGAATACCTGGCGCCGCAAGGCTATGGACAGGATGATGCAGCAGGGCAGCTGGAGCATTGATCTGACAAAGTATTCCTTTGACAATGATAATGCGGAGATAGTATATTCCGCTAAATTAAAGGATATCCTGGGGCTCGATGGTTTGACATATTCCGGGAAGGATGATCTGAAAGGATTGTTTTCCAGAATACATCCGAAGGATCTGGAAAGCTTCAAGGACAGTGTATATACATGTATTTATGATGAAAAACGAAAGGCTATCAGACAGGAAATAAGGGTTAAAAGCGTAGGAGACGAATATATCTGGGTGGAGTCATTGTGTACCGCCATATTTAAGAACGGTCAGCCTGTAATGTGTGCCGGTGTTATGATGGATATCACAGGTCATATGGAGAACAGACTTAAGTTCAAAAATGAGATGACTCCCAATATCGATTACTTAAGAAACGGTATCCAGGATATAGCAAAGAACGTGGCAGCTGCAGCCGAGCAGATGAATGAGATAGCCGACAAGCAGACGGATGTTAATAAAGCAGCCGCCATCATCGAAAAATCAGTAAAGGATTCCATGAAGATACTCGGCAGTATCGAATCTATAGCCAGCCAGACCAATCTGCTTTCATTAAATGCAAGTATAGAGGCTGCACGTGTAGGTGAAGCCGGACGCGGATTTGCCGTTGTAGCTAAAAGCGTACGCGACCTTTCCGATTCGACCAAGAAGACTACCGAGCATATATCAGGCATACTTCTTCAGATGAGGGATGCTGTTGCGGACATTTTACAAAAGATCACTCTTATCAGTGAATGCGTTGATGTTGAAAAGAGCGGTATGGACAACATAGACAAGAGTATAGAGGGGTTGCTTAAGTCGGCGGATGATATCTCCGATATGGCAGCGGATCTGTATAACTGATGGAACCGGATGTTATTTATATCGTCTAATCTGTAAAGAGTACCGAAGAGGTACACATATTACAGGAGGGTTATCATGAAAAAGAAAATATGTTTATTGCTTGTATTTGTACTGGTATTAAGTATGGGTCTCGGATATCTGGGATACAGAAGCGCTGAGGCCAAGTCTAAAAAAAGTGCTTCAAAGGTGAGCGGTAAGGTCATGAAGATTACCAAAAAGGCCAAGCTTACCAATGAACAGATGGTAAACGGTTATAATAGTTTTTCGTTTAAAGCTTTAAAAGAAACTTTGAGTGAAGAAAAAGAAGGCAAGAATGTAATGATCTCTCCGGCATCCCTTATGTTTGCACTTGATATGGCAGCAATGGGAGCCAGCGGTGAGACTTATAAGCAGATGGCAAACCTTATAGCAGAGGGAGCAAATAAGAGAGACCTCATCAATTTCGCTAAAAGCTATCGTAAGACACTTGCCAAGAGCGGCATGATGAAAATAGCCAATTCTCTCTGGATCAATGAAGATAACCTCGACGATACCAAGGTTAAGGTAAGCGAAGAATACCTGAACTTACTCAGAAAAGTATTTAAGGCAGCCGCAGCATCCAGAAAATTTAATGAGGAAACCAAGAATGAGATCAATAACTGGATAGCCAAGAATACAAACGATATGATTAAGAATGCAGTAGATGACTTAAGCAGAAGTTCATTGATGCTTATCATCAACTGTCTGGCATTTGAAGGTAAGTGGGAGAATCCTTACGAGTCATACAATATCAACGAGAACGGTATATTTACAAATTATGCCGGAGAGCAGGAGAAGGCAAAGATGCTTTCATCTGAGGAAAACTGGTATCTTTCTTCAGATACAGCACAGGGCTTTTTAAAGTATTATGAAGGCGGCAAGTATGCATTTATGGCTATGCTTCCCGACGATAAGAACATATCTATCAATGACTATATTGCAGGACTTGACGATGACGCTTTTGAGAAGTTCTATAACAGTTTGAGCAGACAGACTGTAAGTACTATGACACCTGCATTTACATTTGATTACGGCATTGAAATGAACGATATGTTAAAGGCTTTAGGAATGGAACTTCCATTTGAGCCTAGTGCTGATTTCTTTAAGATGCTTGAGTCCGGGACCATATCTCCTGAGATAGTCGTTTATATCGGCAGTGTTATCCAGAAGACACATATCGAGCTTGATGAGAACGGTACCAAGGCTGCAGCTGTTACAATCATTGATATGAAGTGTGAAGCTACCGCGATACGTCCCGAGATAGAGAAGAAGAGTGTAATACTTAACCGTCCATTCGCATTTGCCATCATGGACACCGAGACCGGTACACCCGTATTTACAGGTGTGGTTAATACTGTAGCAGGAAGATAAACTTCAGGTTAATAGTAAAAAAGCCTGTCGGAATAAGAACCGACAGGCTTTTTGTTATTTATCATTTAAGGATGAGATTATAGGATTAAGTTTATTTGCAGCGTTCATAAAGAAGAGTGCCATCGCTACTGAATTGACCAGGCTTAATATCTCTGCTATGGCTGATACTACGGGACTGATGTGACTTTGTTCTTCAACATAATCGATCATAAGTCCCATAAATCCGGAAGATATACTGTTATCAGCCAGAGCCTGCCTGTATAAAGGATTATCGAAATCTACTTTATCCATTAAGCAAAAGTATGCGAAAATATATATTATAACACTTAAAGCCAATGAAACGAAGATGAAAACAGGTACAAATAACGATATCCTTTCGGGGTCTTCTTCATTTGTGATACAGTATTTTACGGATTTAAGACTCTTAGTCATCGCGCGGTAAAAAAGTATTCCGAGTATGATCCCTATCAGAGCGACAATGATGAAAATACTTAAGACTGCTTTAAAATCGCTTTCGGCTATGTCGATGCCCAATAATAACAATGAGTAATACATATCATCGACAGAGCCCGCAAATATGCTGATAAGAGTAAATGCAAACAATACTGCGGCAATAATGATGATAGCCATCATTATAGTGGATAAAACGCTTGCAAGTCCTATACCGTTTGCATTTGGCAGCTTGTTTTCTTTCTTTGACTTTTGTGCCGAAAGGAAAGTGGTCCATCCTGCATAGCAGAGCAGCAGCATAAACGGATGCAGATAACTTTTTAATCCGATGATGTTATACAGAAGAAGTATTGTCAGCGATATAGTATATACAAGTACTATAGGAGACGCCATAAGGTCACGTGCCGCCACAAACTTAGGAGCGGACATGAACTTTTTTAACCGGTCTTCTTCGGACATGTATGTATGCTGATACTTAGGAGATGTATCTGTATTCTGTATCTGTTGATCATTTGCTGCCGGTATCCGGGAAACTGTTGTGGAAGGAACGTTCTGATTATTATCCATATAGTCCTCCTTGTGTATAATCCACCTCATCCGCCTGCTAACCGCATGCACCTTCCCTTCACCGGGGAGGGCAGACAGGGTATCAAGCTTTATTCTGTGCATCTACCAGGCTTTCACCGCCGTACATCTTTCTGAGCTTCGGTTTCTCGATCTTTCCGGTAGGATTTCTCGGGATGTCATTAAAGATGATATGATGAGGTCTCTTGTAACGGGGAAGCTTGAGACAGAATTCGTTTACTTCGTCCTCTGTAAGGCTGAAGCCTTCCTTTACCTCTATAACGGCAAGAGTTGTCTCACCCAAACGCTTGTCAGGTACACCGATCACGGCTACATCCTTTACTGCATTATTGGTACGGATAAAGTCCTCAATCTGAACGGGGTAGATGTTCTCACCTCCGCTTATTACGACGTCCTTCTTACGGTCTACAAGGAAGATGAATCCGTCGGGATCCTCCATAGCCATGTCACCGGTATAAAGCCAGCCGTCTGCAAGTACTTCATCTGTAGCTTTCTTATCATTATAGTAGCAGGTCATGACACCGGGGCCTTTTACTGCAAGCTCGCCTACTTCGCCGCGTTTTACGGGCTGTCTCTTTTCATCTACGATCTTTGTCTCCCAGCCGAATCCTGCCTTACCGATAGCACCGACCTTGTTGATATTGCCGATACCAAGGTGTACACAGCCGGGTCCGATGGACTCGGAGAGACCGTAGTTGGTATCATAATCATGCTTGGGGAATATCTTAAGCCATCTGTTGATCAGACTCTGAGGTACGGGCTGAGCACCGATATGCATAAGTCTCCACTGATCAAGCTTGTAGTCATTTAAGTTGACATCGCCTCTGTCGATAGCATCGAGGATATCCTGTGCCCACGGAACGAGCAGCCATACGATGGTACAGCCTTCATCCGATACTGCTTTTAAAATGGTAGCGGGCTTGGTGCCTTTAAGGAGTACTGACTTAGCACCTACCAGGAAGCTTCCGAACCAGTGCATCTTAGCTCCTGTATGGTACAGAGGAGGGATACATAAGAATACGTCATCATGTGTCTGACCGTGATGATTCTGCTCTACGCGGCAGCTGTGCATAAGGCTCATGTGCTTATGAAGGATGGCCTTAGGGAAGCCTGTGGTACCTGATGAGAAATAGATGGCTGCAAAGTCATCATCGGTAAGAGGTATCTTTGTAAAACTGCTTGAACAGTTAGCTGTCAAAGTATTGTAGTCTTCAGCAAATGAAGGACAGTTCTGTCCGACGAAGAAGAGAAGACGCTTTTTGCTGATCTCATCAGCTATTTCCTCGACACGGCCGATGAATTCGGGACCGAATACGAGTACGTCCGATTCGGAAAGGTCAAGACAGTACTTGATCTCATCCGATGCATATCTGAAGTTGAGCGGTACTGCCAAAGCACCGGTCTTAAGTATACCGAAATATATAGGAAGCCATTCGATGCTGTTCATAAGCAGTATAGCTACCTTATCATTCTTCTTGATACCGCGTTCAAGCAGGAGATTGGCAAAACGGTTTGCCTTCTCATTGAATACGTTCCAGGTGATCTCGCGGCGATAATGTGTGGTGGGGTTAGCTTCTATCAGGTTGTATTCCTTCCAGGTAACCCTTCTGTTATCAGTAACTTCAGGATTGATCTCGACTAAAGCAGTCTCGTTTCCGTACAGTTCGCAATTCCTCTCTAATATGTCTGTAATAGGCATTGCAATATTCCTCCGTGTTTCTTTTTGATTTGACATTAAACCGAATTATTAATATAATAAGAACGGCAACTATTTAATACTATACCACTTTAAAGCGCAAAGGTAAAGAGAAAAATGTACGAAAAATTATATGACGATAATGCATATGCTGTTGAATTTTTGTCAGAAGTGGTCTCAGCGTATGTAACTACGTGGGAAGACGAAGAAGTATTTGAGTTTGTACTTGAAAAAACAACATTTTTCCCCGAACAGGGAGGCCAGACCTCGGATACAGGTATGTTTTACGATACAGACACAGAAAATGAATTTGAGGTGTTTCATGCATATATAAAGGATGATACCGTATATCATCTGGCCCGTCTCGTAAAAAAGCCGGTAGAGACTAAAAAGAGAAAAAAACAGGAAGAGGAAGAAGAGATAATAGATCCGAAATCAGTAAAGCTTCCTAAGCGTATCATCGGCAGGATCAACTGGGATGAGCGTTTTGACAAGATGCAGCAGCATTCGGGAGAGCATCTGGTATCGGGTACCGTACACAGGCTGTTCGGATATGATAATGTCGGTTTTTCGCTCAGCAGTGATAATGTGACTCTTGATTTTAACGGTAAGTTTACCGATGAGGATATATTGGAGATTGAGAAAACGGTAAACCGTGCCGTATTTGAGAATTTCAAGGTAAAAGTATATTATCCCACACCTGAAGAGCTTAGAAAGATCCCTTACAGAAGTAAAAAGGAACTTGTAGGCAGGATTAGGATTGTGGAATTCCCGGGATATGATATCTGTGCATGCTGTGCACCTCATGTGGCAATGACCGGTGAAATAGGCCTTATCAAGATTGTATCTGCGGAGCATTTTAAGGGCGGAACAAGGATGTCCATAAAATGCGGATACAGGGCGCTTGAAGATTACAGGAATCTGCTTGATTCTGCAAAAGGAGTCTCAAGGCTTCTGTCAGTGACTAAGGAAGATGTATTTCCTGCTGTAGAGAAACTGAACAATGACTTAAGAGATGCCAGATTTGAGCTTAACGGATATAAGACAAAGGTGCTGGATGCTGCTTTTGAAAGTGCTGTAGCATCAGGTGACGGAGATCATAATAATCCCATCATGTTTACATCGGGGCTTGATGCTGCCATAATCAGAAAGTCCATCAATAATGTGATCGACCGGACTAACGGTTATTGCGGAGTATTTTTCACAGGTGATAAAGAAGGATACAGTTATATCATTGGAAGTAATGTTAAGGACTGTACCATACTTGCGTCTGCTCTTAAAGAAAAATTCGGCTCTAAGGGAGGCGGAAACAAGAGCATGATACAGGGTAATGTAGTAGCCACAGAGGATGAGATAAAAGAGTTTCTAAAGGATTATTCCGACGGAGTGTTTATATAATATGGACAGTTCAAACAAAAAAATAATACTTGCATCCGCATCTCCGAGACGTAAGGAGATCATGGAGAAGCTCGGGTTTGATTTCGAGATAAAGGTAAGCGGCTGCAAAGAGGTAACGGATGAATCTGAGCCCGGAAAAGTAGTGGTACAGCTTGCTACTACAAAAGCTTTGGATGTTGCTGAAAAGCATGCCGGCATTGATAATATTGTGGTCGGTGCGGATACCGTGGTAGCTCATAAAGGCTCGATCATGGGTAAGCCTTCCGATGAAGATGCCGCATTTGATATGATAAAAAGCTATGCGGGAGATATACATAAGGTGTATACCGGAGTGTGCGTAGTTGTGCCATATAAGAATGAAGAGGATAAAACTCATATCACAGAAGTTTTAAGAAGGTTTGAGGAGGACTCTGAAGAGTTCTTTGGAGTAGAGAACCTGAAGGCAGTTAATTTTACTATTAATAAAACTAAAGAATCTGCTGATACAGCTGCAGATGTCGATAAAGATGATTGCAGCTATGGTGTGATCACGGTATCTTACAGCGTATATACCGATGTGCATGTAGTACCGATGAGTGATAATGAGATCAGAAAATATGCCACAAGCGGTGAGCCTCTGGATAAAGCCGGAGCATATGCCATACAGGGCGGGTTTGCACCATATATAAGCTCTATACAGGGAGATTATTACAATGTAGTTGGTCTCCCTGCTTGTTCATTGTATGCGTTATTGAAGGAGTTATGATATGCAGCTGACAGATTCCGTTAAAACGGTTAAAGGTGTGGGAGATAAATCCTTATCACTTCTTGAAAAACTGAATATCCATACCGTACGGGATCTGCTCAGGCACTATCCGGTAGATTATGATAATTTCCAGATGCCTGTACAGATAAATACTGCTTCGGAAGGGCAGACTGTTACAGTAGAAGGTGCCGTATCGAGAGTAACAACACGGCCGACAGCACGGAAAAAGGTGATCACATGCTATGTGTCCGATCCCAGCGGTGCGTTGAAACTTATATGGTTTAACCAGCAGTATCTGATAAAGATACTTAAACCCGGCTTCAGGTTCCTGTTCAGAGGTACGGTAAAAAGGGATAACGCCGAGTATGCCATACTTCAGCCCAAAATGTATCAGCGCCAGGAGTATGCAAAACTCCTTGGATCATTGCAGCCAAAATACGGACTTACCAAGGGTATTACCAGTGCGTTTATATCCAAAGCTGTAAAACAGGCATTTTCAGAGATAAAGATAGAAGATCAGCTTCCTGCATCTTTCCGTAAGGAAAACAATCTGATGAAGCTGTCTGATGCCGTAAAAACCATTCATTTCCCTAAAAATATGGATGAGGCATTGGAAGCTAGAAAGAGACTCGTATTTGACGAGTTTCTTGATTTTATACTTGCTTTACGTGCGTTAAAGACTAAAAAGGAAGAGGCAGTAAATAATTTCGTGATCACGGATTATTCCGCATGTGAAAAACTTATCGGTGGACTGCCTTTTAAACTGACTAATGCTCAGCAAAAGACATTTAATGATATAAAAAAGGATATGTCTTCCGTACGTCTTATGTCAAGAATGGTGGAAGGTGATGTCGGATCCGGAAAAACGGTTATAGCTATGCTGGCCGTGCTTTCCGTTGTACAGGCCGGATATCAGGCAGCTGTAATGGTACCGACTGAAGTGCTGGCCAAGCAGCATTTTTATGATTTTGAGGAAAAACTTGGGAAATACGGGGTAAGGACCATACTGTTAGTAGGGTCTATGACAGCCGCTCAGAAAAGAAAAGCTTATGAAAAGGTAGAAGCACATGAAGCCGATGTAGTGATAGGCACACATGCTCTTATACAGGAAGGACTGCAGTTTGATAATCTTGCACTTGCAGTAATAGATGAGCAGCACAGATTCGGTGTGAATCAGAGAAAAGCTCTTAAAGAAAAGGGCCTTCATCCTCATGTACTCTCGATGAGTGCAACTCCTATACCGAGATCGCTGAGCCTTATATTGTACGGCGATATGGATCTCTCGGTAATAAATGAGATGCCGGCAGAACGAAAGCCTATAAAAAATGCTGTTGTAGATACCGGTTACAGACCTACGGCCTTGAATTTTATCAGGAAAGAAGTATTAAGCGGCCATCAGGCTTATATCATATGTCCTTTGGTAGAAGAAAGTGAAGATTCGGACGGAGAAAATGTTATCGACTACACTGATAATGTAAGAGATTTCTTTGCAAGTGCAGCACTTAAAAACGGAGACGGAAAGCTCATTAAGACAGAATATCTCCATGGAAGGATGAAGCCTTCGGAAAAGAATGAGATTATGGAGAGATTTGCGGCAGGCGAGACGGATGTACTCATATCAACGACCGTTATAGAGGTCGGTGTCAATGTTAAAAATGCTACAGTCATGATGATAGAGAATTCCGAACGGTTCGGACTTGCACAGCTTCACCAGTTAAGAGGGCGTGTAGGGCGAGGCGCTTATCAGTCGTATTGTATATTCATGAAAGGAAGCGAAGGCAAGGATATAGACGACAGGCTAAATATCCTTAAAAACAATAATGACGGATTTAAGGTAGCGGAAGAGGATTTAAGACTGAGAGGTCCCGGAGATCTGTTCGGTGTAAGACAGTCCGGAGAACTGTCCTGGAAGCTGG
>CACYIR010000056.1 GCA_902774525.1 uncultured Lachnospiraceae bacterium | reverse complement strand
TATACCCAGCCTACATTATTTGATGTACCTGACAAGCACCTTGAGACCAGGACTGAATTTAATAATGTATTCAGCCGGGGATACCGTATAGTCGGACAGATATTTGCCACATACTGGATCATAGAATGCGACGGCTGCGTATATATGATCGACCAGCATGCGGCCCATGAAAAGATATTATATGAAAAGTTCATGGAGAATGTTGGAAAAGATGAAGCTACACAGCTGCTTTCACCTCCGATGATCATTTCACTTTCTTCGACAGAAGAAGCTGCTGCAGAAAAGTATAAGGATGTACTTGCACAGAACGGGTTTGTGCTTGAGCACTTCGGAGGACATGAGTATGCATTGTCCGAGATACCGCTTAACCTCTACGGTATAGATCCTAAAAATATGCTTTTGGAGCTTTTGGAAGAGCTTATGAAGGATATTAAGGGCAATGTGATAAAAAGTATCAAGGAGAAGATCGCTACCTGTGCCTGTAAAGCAGCTGTAAAAGGTAATACGGACATGACACAGGAAGAAGCGGTGCAACTTATCGCAGACCTGCTTAAACTGGAGAATCCTTTCAACTGTCCTCACGGCAGACCGGTCATTATAGATATGACAAAGAGAGAAGTGGAAAAGAAGTTTAAACGTATCGTGTGATAATAAACGGATACGGATAATATAATCTGCTACAGGTAACTTACATGAATGAAAAACAACCGCTTATAATAATAACCGGACCGACCGCAGTGGGTAAGACCGCACTGTCGGTAGAGACTGCCCTGAAGCTTAATGGAGAGATAATCTCTGCCGACTCGATGCAGGTTTACCGCGGCATGGATATCGGTACCGCCAAGATAAAAGAGGAAGAGAAAAAGGGTGTGCCTCATTATCTGATAGATATAATTAATCCGGATGAAGAGTTTAATGTGACTGTTTTCAAGGATATCGCAAAAAAATGCATTGATGATATCACATCACGAGGGAAGATACCGATCATTGCCGGAGGTACGGGCTTCTATATCCAGTCTGTTCTGTATGATGTGGATTTTACTGATTATGATGAGGATAAAAGAAGCGAAGTAAGAATGCTTTTAGAGGATACTTTAGAGGAAAAAGGTATCGACTTTATGTATGAAAGATTGCAGGAAGTCGATCCGAAGTATGCCGAAGTGATACATAAAAACAATATCCGGCGTGTACTTCACGGCTTGGAATACAATATCATGACAGGAAACAGACTCTCGGAGCATAACGAGGAGCAGCGAGAGAGGACAAGTCCTTATAATTTCCTGTACTGCGTATTGAATGATGACAGGGCGAAGGTATACGGGCGTATCAATAAACGCGTAGACGATATGCTTCGTGAAGGCCTGGCCGATGAGGTAAGGGGACTGCTTGATGCAGGGTATTCCAGAGAGCTTCAGTCCATGCAGGGCTTAGGATATAAGGAAATGGCCGATTACCTGTACGGTGAGTGTCCGTATGATGAAGCGGTAGAGATAATTAAAAGAGATACAAGACATTTCGCAAAGAAGCAGCTTACATGGTTTAAGAGGGAAAGAGTGACTGTCGAGGTTAACAGAGAGGCGCTTGGTTCAGAAGAGAAAATACTTGATTTTGTATTGTCTGCGGCTAAACTTCGCGGAGTGATTTAAAACAGATTTCATAGAGAGGAATCGGAAATGTACACAACACAGGATTATTTAAGGAAATTCGGTTTGTCCGACAAGGCTATAGAGCTCGGTGAAAAGTACGAAAAAGAGCTTGAAGAAAGATTTAAAAAGATAGATGAGACAGCCGAGTACAATCAGCTGAAAGTTATAAAAGCCATGCAGGATAACAGGCTTAGCGATATCCATTTTGCATCATCCACAGGATACGGATATAACGATATCGGAAGAGAGACATTAGAGAGCGTATATGCATCCATATTTAATACAGAGGATGCACTTGTTAGACCTCAGATCACCTGCGGTACACATGCGCTTACCATTGCACTGTCCGCTAACTTAAGACCGGGAGATGAGCTTCTGTCACCTGTAGGAAAGCCTTATGATACATTAGAGGGCGTGATCGGTATACATCCTTCGACCGGATCTCTTGCAGAGTTCGGTATCACCTACCGTCAGGCAGACCTGCTTCCGGACGGAGGTTTTGACTATGAAGGCATCAAAGCTGCCATCAATGAGAAAACAAAACTGGTGACCATACAGCGCTCAAAAGGATATCAGACCAGACCCACCCTGTCTGTTGAGAGGATAGGTGAGCTTATATCCTTTATAAAGGGTATCAAGCCTGATCTTGCGGTTATGGTTGACAACTGTTACGGTGAGTTTGTCGAGAAGATAGAGCCTACTGATGTCGGTGCCGATATGTGCGTAGGTTCACTTATCAAAAACCCCGGCGGCGGACTCGTAGCTTCAGGCGGATATATTGCAGGTAAAAAGGAATACATAGAGAAGTGCGCATATCGTCTTACGGCACCCGGACTCGGAAAGGAAGTAGGTGCTACACTCGGTATCAACCAGAGTATGTTCCAGGGGCTTTTCCTTGCACCTACTGTTGTGGCATCTGCATTAAAGGGAGCTATATTTGCAGCAAGGATATTTGAAAATCTCGGATATCCCTGCATACCGAACGGTACAGAGGATAGATTCGATATCATCCAGGCAGTGACCCTGGGCTCGGCAGAGAAGCTTATAGCATTTTGCGGCGGTATACAGGCAGCTTCCCCTGTTGACAGTTTTGTAGTACCGGAGGGCTGGGCTATGCCCGGTTATACGAGTGATGTTATCATGGCTGCAGGAAACTTTATACAGGGTTCATCCATTGAGCTTTCTGCTGACGGGCCTATTACAGAGCCTTATGCGGTATATTTCCAGGGCGGCCTTACATGGTATCACGCAAAACTCGGAATTCTTTCAGCACTTGACAGGGTACTTAAAGTCTGAGTATATCACCTCATCCGCCTCCTGAAGGAGGCACCTTCCCCTCAAGGGGGAAGGCTTACAATTCCTTTACATAGGATCAAAAATGTGGTAAAATAAAACAGTGTGTGTGGTGTTATCATAAGTGGGAAGGAAAGTATATGAAGTATCTTACTATAAAGGAACTTCCCGAAAATGAGAGACCTTACGAAAAGTGTGAAAAATACGGGCCGCAGGTTCTGTCCGACAGCGAACTTCTGGCCATAATAATCAAATCGGGAAATAAAAACGAAAGATCGACGGAGCTCGCTTACAGGATACTGCAGATGAAAGAAGGCAGATACGGGGTAAGCGTGCTTAATCATGTTTCATTCGGAGAACTTACTTCGATAAAAGGAGTAGGACGTGTAAAAGCCATACAGCTTTTGGCTGTTGCGGAGCTGTCCAAAAGAATGTCCGAGGATATCAAAAGAGAAGGGATAAGTTTCGAAGACTCCGATTCGGTGGCCGGCTTTTTTATGGAGCGTATGAGACATCTTGAACGTGAGGAGACGAGAGCCGTATTCCTTGATTCAAGACTTAAAATGATATCCGATAAAGTCGTATTTACCGGTACGGTCGGAATGGCACCTATGGAGCCGAGGGAGATACTGCGGGAGGCATTGCTTGCCGATGCGGTATATTTTATCCTTCTGCACAATCATCCGTCCGGAGATCCGACGCCGTCTGAAGCTGATATCAATACTACCGCACGCGTAAAAGAAGCGGGAAATTCTGTCGGGATAAGACTCAAAGATCATATTATCATAGGGGATAATAAGTATGTAAGCCTCAAAGACAGAGGACTTATGTAAGAAATAAATTATCCCGTACATTTAAAACTGTCTTTTGAGTCCGTATTACGGAGGTAACAAAATGGCAAGGGTTTACGGAATAGATCCAGGCACTTGTACACTTAAAATATATCAAAAGGGAACAGGCATCATATATAACCAGAAAAATGCGCTGGCAATGATCAATAACGAAAAATGCTGGCCCAGCTGAATATCATATTTGATAAGATAGGCGAAGAGCATGGCAGACTAAACGGGCAGGATTTCCTGGTAGCATGTCCCACGTATGCGACCGAGGTCGAGAAAAAAGCCATGGTAGACCTTATAGCAGCATGCGACATAAAGCCCAGACGTATAAGAGTGGTTGACAGTCCGTTAGCGGCAGCACTCGGTGCAGGCGTTAACCTAAGGGAATGTTACGGTACCATGGTAGTGGATATAGGTGCCGATACTACCGAGATAGCAGTACTCTCATTAGGAGGTACGGTAGCCAGCAAAATGCTAAACTTCGGCGGATACAGGCTTGATGACAGTATCATCAGTTCCGTCAGGATGTATTATAATTTTGCCATAGGCAGAAAAACAGCCGAGCAGATAAAGATCGCTCTCGGTACCGCAGTCCGTCCGGAAGAAGGAGAAGCAGTAACCAAAAAAGCATTCGGCAGAGATGTCGTGAGCGGACTTCCGGGAAGTATAGCCGTGGATTCGCTGTTTGTATATCTTGCCATTAAGGATCATATAGAGAAGATCACCGAGGTGATACTCAACCTGCTTCTGCATATCCCTCCGGAGATGTCGGCGGACATCATGGAATCAGGTATAATACTTACCGGCGGTGTGGCAGGTATAAAGGACCTCGATAAGGTGATCGCCGAGATGACCGGGCTTAAGGTCCACAGATGCGATAACGGTTCGGAGACTGTGGCTTTGGGACTCGGAAAGATAGCTGAAGATCCCGATTATGATTTCTTGGCAGAACAATACAGTATGTTAAAGATAGAAGATTAAAGGACAGTTTTATGGGAAGGACAAAAAAGAACTTTACGATCAGTTCTAAAATGATATTCACGGTTCTGGTAATACTCTGTGTCGGATTGATCATAGTTTCATATCTTTTTGCGGATCTGCTTTCTCCTGTGAGGACTGCGGTGGGCAACTTCTTTGTACCCATGCAGAAGGGCATATCCACCGTCAGCAGCGGCATATCCGAAACCTTAAGGGTATTCTCGGACAAGCAGGAGTTGATCGATGAGAATGACAAGCTGACTGCGGAAATAAATGATCTAAAGACTGAGATGCAGATTCTCATCCATCAGGAGTACGAGCTTAAATGGTACCGTGATCTGTATGAAAATGATTCGGTATATCAGAATGCCGAAAAGGTAGCGGCACGTATCATAAGCCGTAATCCTAACGGTGCCTGTGATATGTTTGTAATAGATAAAGGTGAAGAGGACGGCATAAAAGTCGATATGAACGTACTTGCCGGCGGAGGCCTGGTAGGTATCATCACGGATGTCGGAAAAAACTGGGCCAAGGTCAGGACTATCATAGCCGATGATTCGAGTGTCAGCGGCAGATTCCAGCCTACATCCGACACCTGTATCGTAAAAGGCAACTTAAGACGTATGGATGACGGATATATAGATGTCGAAATGATAAACCTGAATGCAGAGGTATATGACAACTATGAGGTACTTACATCTTACATAAGTGATAAGTATCTGCCCGGAATACTCATCGGATATGTCACCAATATCAGAAAAGATCCTTCGGAGCTTAATAAGAGAGCATACCTTACACCTGTTGTTGACTTCGAGCATCTTGAAGCAGTACTTATAGTTAAGACCTTAAGGGAAGATCTGGAAGGCTTTGAATGATGATAATAATTAAAGCATTTATCATACTGATCGAGATAATAATCGCATATCTTCTTCAGACCAGCGTTTTTACCGATCTGAGGCTTGCGGATGTTGTACCGGATATACTTATGATCCTTACGGCATCTCTTGCATATATATTCGGTAAAAGGACAGGAACGCTCACAGGATTTGCATGCGGTATGCTTATAGACTGTACATACGGTTCGCTGATCGGTCTGTATGCACTGATGTATACGGTGGTCGGTTATGTGGCAGGTTATGCACATAAGGTATATGATGAGAATGATTACACTATTTCATATTTTATAGTGGGTGGTGCAGAATTTCTCATTAACCTGATGTACTACGTATTATTCTATTTCTTAAGGGGGGATCTGGACCTCGGACATTTCCTGGTCAGATATCTGTTCCCGAGAGTGATATATACGGTACTGATATCCATACTTCTGTACCGTCTGATCAATATGAACTATAATCTGTTTTATAAGCTTTCCGACGGAATGAGAAAAAAGAGAGTTGTAACTGTCTTTAAAGGTTTTGATACAGATGATGACAGGCAGGAAATATGAACGTATATAAGTTTTTGCTAAGCAGAATAAAAAAAATACCCGGTAAGATCAGGGAGATGCTTAAGATCCGTCTGGTATTCTTGAATATCCTGGCCGTGATACTTTTCGTTGTCCTGCTCATAAGGCTGTATAATCTCCAGGTGTTAAAGGCACAGGAGGATTATGTGGCTGCAGGTTCGCAGGTTAAGACCATACAGTCAAGATACATGGAAAGTGCCAGAGGCGAGATATATGACAGAAACGGAAATATTTTGGCGTATAATGTCCAGAGTTATTCCGTAGTCATGACCAACAGCGCTCTTACTACTACCAATGCCCAGAAAAACGAGATGATCGTAAAGCTTCTTGATATCTTAAGCGAGCACGGATACGAGCCCGAGATGACATTTGCCATAGAGCAGGATGAATACGGGAAATTGAGATTCAATGTATCCGGTAACGCTGAGCTCAGATTTAAAAAGAACGCTTACGGTCTGCAGCGTATCTCGGACCTTACCGATGAACAGAAGAATGCTACCGCTGAGGAAGTATATGATTTTTTGAAGAACGGTACCAAAAATGTACCTATGTTCGGTATACCCGACGAATATCCGACCGATCTGGCATTAAAGGTCATGATGTTCAGATATTCACTGTTTAATCTGTATCCTCAGTATTCACAGTTTACGGTATGCAATAACGTGGATGAGAGGCTTATCGCCATTATCATGGAGAATGCGGCTGAGCTGCCCGGAGTGGAGATAAAGCAGCAGACTTCACGTGTATATAATGACAGTACATACTTTGCCCATATAC
This sequence comes from uncultured Lachnospiraceae bacterium, assembly GCA_902774525.1. GTDB lineage: Bacteria > Bacillota > Clostridia > Lachnospirales > Lachnospiraceae > RUG11977. Next base: position 9,442 of record CACYIR010000056.1, on the reverse strand, counting down.
TCGGATATACGGGTATGATGAACGAGGATGAAGCAGAGGAGATGAATGCCGGGTACGATACCCCCATCTACTCAACTTCTGATGTGATAGGAAAGACCGGTCTCGAAAAAGAATATGACAGCGTACTCCGCGGTACAAAGGGCGAGGTACAGCTGACAGTTAATTCCGGCGGCAAGGTACTGGATACTCTGGTAAAAAAAGATCCTAAAGCCGGAAATGACGTATATCTTACCATTGACAGGGAGATGCAGATCGCATGCTATCATATATTAGAGAACAATATCGCCGCGATCCTTATATCAAAGATAGTTAATTCCGACGATTACGGCGGAAAGGGTACTTCGGCAAGTAAGATCACCATTCCCATCTATGAAGTATACAATGCATTCTTCGACAACGCCATGATAGATATCGCTCATCTGTCAAGTGAGAGTGCCACGGCTCTGGAACAGAAGATATATAAGACTTTTACCGACAGAATGGATCTCATATACAGCAGACTTGAAACGGTCATGGCATTTGAATCCAAGGAAAGCAACAGCAGTCTGTCGGAAGAGATGCAGGGATATCTTGATTATATCTATCAGTATCTTAAGCGTGAAGATGTTGTGCTTAAGAACAAGGTAGACAGTAACGACGAGACCTACAAGAAATTCGCTGACGGAAAAATATCGCTTGCGGAGTACCTAAGATATGCGATAGATATGGGATGGATAAATCTCGATCTGTTGGGCATACATGACGATTACAACACCAATAAAGAGATATACAAAAGAGTATATAATTTTGCGATAGAAGGCCTTAAAGACAATACCGAATTTGAAAAGCTTGTATACAGGCAGCTTATTTTTAACCATAAGATATCAGGCAGAGACTGCTGTCTGCTCCTGTATGACCAGGGCTTTTTAAAGTATAACAACAATGATTATTACAGGCTTTCGAACGGAACCGTATCTCCTTATAACTTTGTCATAGAGAAGATAAGGGACCTTGAGATCACGCCCGGTATGCTGGCCTTAGAGCCCTGCAGCGGATCTATAGTAATAACCGATGTAAATACGGGCGATATAAGAGCGCTTGTAACATATCCCACATATGATGCCAATATGCTGGCCAACAAGATAGACTGGGATTATTACCAGAAGCTGCTGAACAACAAGGCGGCACCTCTGCTTAACAGGACCACACAGCAGATGACTACCACCGGTTCGACTTTTAAGCCTCTTATGGCACTGGCAGGACTTGGAGAAGGGATCATCACGACCTCTACGCTTATCGAGGATAAGGGTGTGTTTGAAGAAGTAGATCCTTCGCCTAAGTGTTGGAAATATCCGGACAATCACGGTAAGATCAATGTTACGCAGGCTATACAGCATTCATGTAACTATTTCTTTTATAAAGTCGGATATGAGATGTCACTCGATGCAAACGGAGAGTACAGCGATAACCAGGGTCTGGCTACGATAAAGAAATATGCTACGATGTTCGGTCTGGCAAGCAAATCGGGAGTAGAACTTCCCGAAAGCATGCCTGCCATATCGAGTATAGACGCCGTACGTACGTCTATCGGTTACTATCACAGCTTTGCGCCCATACAGATATCAAAGTATGTAACTGCAATAGCTAACAGAGGCACTGTATACGATCTGACTCTTGTTGACAGGATCAACAACAAGGAAAGAAATATGATCGTAGACAATCAGGCTTCCGTATACAATAAGATAGATATATATTCATCGTCACAGTGGAATGCGGTACAGCTCGGTATGTACAACGTGGTAAATACCTCGGCCAATTCACTTAACACCCTGTACGGCGATCTGGGATTCAGCGTGGCAGGAAAGACCGGTACGGCACAGGTAAGCTTAACACATCCCAGCCACGGTCTGTTTATCTCATTTGCTCCGTATGAGGCTCCCGAGATAAGCGTTACGGTAGTTCTTCCCAACGGTTATGCATCCGCTAATGCAGCAAAGCTTGCAAGGGAAGTATACGGACTGTATTTTAACGGTGAGAATAAGGAAGCACTGCTTTCAGGTGATCTTAAGACCACTACAGTCACAAATATCAATGTATCAGACTGATGATCATGTGATGATATTAGGTAATTATTTAAGATAAAATAATATAAGGGCGGTATCTTTATGAGTTCAGTAATGATAAAAGGATCAAAAAACGGTATAACACTTGTTCTGTCAGAGACCGAAGAATACGATGTTTTAAAGGAAAAGGCGGGAAAGAAGTTTAAGGAGAGCGCCAAATTCTTGGGAAATGCCAAAACAGCCATTTCTTTTGAAGGTAAGAAGCTTACCGAAGAACAGAAGGAAGAGATGATAAAGATCATCACGGAAAATACCGAACTTGAAATCGTATGTATGCTTGACAGCTCAGAAGAAGGTAATGCAAAGTTCGCGCAGGCTGTGGAAAAGAAGATAAATGAGATGACGGCAGCCAATGCAAGGATATATAAGGGCAACTTAAGATCCGGACAGTCACTTGAAAGTGATGCGGGACTTATAGTACTCGGTGACGTTAATCCCGGTGCGGGCCTTATATCAAAAGGCAATATCATCGTGCTCGGGTCTCTCCGCGGTACGGCATGGGCCGGTGCAGGCGGAAACGAGAACTGTTTTGTCATATGCTCGGATATGGTACCTATGCAGATAAGGATTGCCGATATCATAGCAAGATCGCCCGACCATAAGGATAAAAAGGACGTCAGGGATATAAAGATAGCTTACTTGGAGAAGGGCTCGATTGTGATATCACCGCTAAGTAAAGAAATCATATCAGGACTTGTATTGTGAGATATACACCTCATCCGTCACGCTTATGCGTGACACGTTAGAGCAGGACCCGACGAAGCATAGCTGAGTCGTTGGTACTGCCTATGTGCTTAGCACACCCCTCAAAGGAAAAGCTTTAAGTATGACAAAAAAATATCTTGAATATTTTACCAAATTTAGTATTATATATATTAGGGTATTTTAGTCTGATCGGATGACGGAAAATATCCGGAAGTATTTTATACTTCAGTAATACGTAACACGTAACGGAGGATTATTGAAATGGGTGAAGTAATAGTAGTAACATCAGGCAAGGGAGGCGTAGGCAAAACTACGACTACGGCCAATGTGGGTACCGGACTTGCCAAGCTTGACAAGAAAGTGGTACTTATCGATACCGATATAGGTCTTAGAAACCTTGATGTTGTTATGGGACTTGAAAACAGGATCGTATATAACCTTGTTGATGTTATAGAAGGAAATTGTAAGATCAAGCAGGCACTTATAAAGGATAAGAGATATCCTACCCTTTATCTGCTCCCTTCAGCACAGACGAGAGACAAATCGGCTGTAAAACCTGAAGAGATGAAGCAGCTCTGTGAGCAGCTTAAGCCTGAATTTGATTATATCATCATCGACTGCCCGGCAGGTATAGAGCAGGGCTTTGAAAATGCCGTAGCAGGAGCTGACAGGGCACTTGTGGTTACCACTCCCGAGGTATCTGCCGTAAGAGATGCTGACAGGATCATAGGACTTCTTGAGGCACATGAGATGAAGAAGACAGATCTCATCGTCAACAGACTCCGTATGGATATGGTAAAGACCGGTGATATGATGTCAAGCGAGGATGTAGTAGAGATACTTGCGATCAATCTTATCGGTATAGTACCTGATGATGAGGGCATCATTGTAGCTACCAATAACGGTGAGCCTTTGGTAGGAAATGATACCAAGGCCGGTCAGGCATATATGAATATCTGCAAGCGTATCATCGGTGAGGAGGTTCCTTTCCTTGACTTAAATGCCAAGAAGGGATTCTTCAGCAGATTATTTGGCAGAAAGTAGGTGACCGATAATGGCTTTTTGGGATAATTTTTTCAAGAAAAAATCTGATTCGGCAAGCAACGCCGTAAACAGGATCAAATTTGTCCTTCAGTCAGACAGGTCAGGACTTCCGCCTGAGACACTGGAGAAGATAAAGAATGATATCATAAGCGTCCTTTCAAAGTATGTGGATATCGACACCAAGGAACTTGATTTCAATATCACCAAGGCTCCTTCGGAGGGCGGAGAGCTTACGCCTGCACTTTGTGCCAATATACCCATTAAGGGCGTAAAGAGAGCATCAAATAATGATAAAGTTTCTAAAGAATAAAATATTTCCGTTACATAACTATGATTTTAAAAGCTGCAGCTATCCGCTGTTTCTGATCGTTTATATCATAGGATTTGTCGGAGTATATCTTATATATGTACTGGATATATATGAAAAACAGGCTATAAAACAGGGCTTGTATGAAAAACAGATACAGGCTTTTGTCATCGGTATATTTCTGATAGCGTTTGTTGCCCTCATAGATTATCATTTTATAGCCAAAATGGCCCCGGTGCTGTATTTTGCGGGACTAGGGCTGCTGCTTATATGTGCTTTTGTAAATAATCCCCCGATATACGGGTGGAAGCATTATGATGCAAGACGATGGATCAAGATCGGCGGTGACCCGTCACTCGGTATAAACAATCCGGGTTTCGAGTTCCAGCCGTCAGAGATAGTAAAGGTTGCGCTGGTCGTTACGCTGGCCATGTTTTTCTATAAGCTGCACAAGCATATAAAAAAGCTCTGGGTACTGCTGCTTGCCATATTTATTACTGCAGTACCGGTCTTATTTATTTTTATGCAGCCTGACCTTTCAACCACCATTCTTTTGCTTGTGGTATTTTCGACCATGGTATTTATATCGGGAGTATCATATAAGTACATTATTACGTTCCTTGTTATTTTTGTACCTACGGCTATAGTTCTTTTCTGGTATGTTCAGCAGGATTATCAGACACTGCTTACAACATGGCAAAGGGACCGTGTGCTTGCGGCACTGCATCCTGAGGATTATCCTGAGCTTACATACCAGCAGCAGAATGCCGAGGTAGCAATAAAACTCGGAAAGCTTACGGGCAAGTTCCTTGACGGTATAGAAGCGGACAGAGCATCCCGTTCGGTACCTGTAAGAGAAAGCGATTTTATATTTGCTGCCGCAGCCGAGGAGTTTGGTTTTATAGGTTCGGTCATCATAGTCCTTATGTACTTTTTCCTTATACTTCTTATAATAAGGATTGCAAGGAAGGCGAGCGACTATCTGGGGAGAATGATCGCCGTCGGATTCGGATCTATGCTGATGTTTCAGATTTTTATCAATATCGGGGTTGTTACATCGCTGCTGCCCAATACGGGTATAGCACTTCCGTTCATGAGTTCGGGGTTAAGCTCACTTCTGGTAAACCTGCTGATGATAGGTATATTGCTTAATATCAGCATGCAGCCGAAGAGAACGGACAAAACAAAAGAAGATGATGAACTTGGTTATATAAATTGATTGGGGAAATGCAATGTATGATCAAGTTGATAGGAGGATGGTATGAATATCGGGTTTGTAGCACATGATGCTAAAAAGATGCTGATGCAGAATTTCTGTATAGCATACAGGGGGATCATTTGTAAACACACGCTTTATGCCACGGCTACGACCGGAAGACTTATCGAAGAGGCTACGAATCTTCAGATACATAAGTTTTTGGCAGGTCACTTAGGCGGGGTTCAGCAGATGGGAGCTCTGATCGAGCACAATGAGATGGATATGCTGATCTTTTTACAGGATCCGCTTAATCCTAAGTCCCATGAGCCCAATCTTTTCAATCTGGCCAAGCTGTGTGATACACATAATATCCCTTATGCCACCAATGTGGCTACGGCCGAGCTTCTGATCAAGGCTCTCGACCGCGGCGATCTTGACTGGAGAGATCTGTACAAATAATGAAAGGATAGGCGGGGGAACCGCCGGGCAATATTATGAAGAGGATTTTGACTTTGTTTATCTGCATATGTTTATTGTTATGCGGCTGTGAACAGCATCAGAAAGTATCCTCTTCTTTTTTTATTCCTGACATTACACAGGAGACCATCACCGAAGAGGTAGAAGACCTGGCATTGAAAAACGTGCAAAAGCTTTCTGCCGGAGAGTTTTTATACGAGGATATATGCTTTGAGGTGGATAATGTAGATAATCCGGAAGCTTCGGAAGTGGTTGGAGAAGCAGCGGGTGCGTTCTGTGTAACAGACAGGAGCGTATTATATTCGAAAAACATCTATAAAAAGGTGTATCCCGCCAGTACCACAAAGCTTCTTACGGCACTTACCGCATTTAAGTACGGAAAGATGGATGATGTATATACCGTAAAAGAAGACAATTGCGGTGTTACCACTCCCGGAGCCCAGCTGTGCGGATTTAAGGCAGGAGATCAGCTGACCTTAGAGCAGCTCTTATACTGTCTTATGATATATTCCGGTAATGATGCCGCAGTAGCGGTAGCTGAGTGTGTAGCGGGATCGGTAAAGGATTTTGTGGCTAAGATGAATGAAGAAGCTGCAAGTTTGGGTGCAAAGGACACCCATATGTCCAATCCCAACGGACTTCATGCACTTGACCACTATACCACGCCTTTTGATATTTACCTGATATTCAATGAGTGCTTAAAGAACCAGCAGCTTACGGATATCATTTCCACTAAAAATTATACATGTACGTTTAAAGATGCCTACGGTCAGGACAAAACTTTCGAGATGGAAGCGACCAATCAGTACTTCTCAGGTAAGAAACAGGCACCCGAGGGTATAACAGTCCTTTCCGGTAAGACCGGAGTGACCGTGGCAGCGGGGTTCTGTCTTATCATTTTAAGTGAGGATAAGGCCGGACAGTACATTACATGCGTATTTAAGAGCACTTCATATGACCAGCTTTATGCTGATATGAATGAACTATTAAAGTTATGTAAATAATCAGAAATTGCTTGCTAATTATCTTAAATTGTTTTATAATAATCATCAGAGGATGTTACTCCTCAAAAACAGAAAGGGGCGATATATATGGTTCAGATTATAGCCGGAAGTAAGGGTAAAGGTAAGACCAAAATTCTTTTAGACAAGGTCAATACTAAAGTAAAGGAGAGTTCGGGTACTTTAGTATATCTTGATAAGAATTCCAAGCATATGTACGAGCTTGACAGAAAAGTGCGTCTCATAAATGTTAATGATTATTGCGTTACCAATTACAGTGAATTCATTGGTTTCCTGTGCGGCATGATATCACAGGATCACGATCTTGAAACAGTTTATCTTGATAGTTTCTTAAGTCTTGCGTGCGTTGAAAATACCGATATCGATATTACTCCGATCATCGAAAAAATAGATATGTTATCTGCTAAGTTCAATGTTGATTTTGTGATCAGCATGTCAAGGGATAAGAGCCAGCTTTCAGAGTATGTGGCTGAGAGAGTTATTGTAGCTCTTTAAGTTATTGTAGCTCTTTAGTGGAGATCAAAACTGCTGCATAGTATATGGATTATATTTGCAGCAGTTTCTTTTCGTAGTAAGTAGTTATAAATTTTGACTTTTTAGAAGGCAGGAAAGGATAAAATGAGTCCGGCAAAAAATGACAGGCAGAACAGAATAAAAAGGGGCAGGACCGGCAGCAAGATCACCAAGCTGCATAAAAGAAGCCTGCTCAACCATATGCGTGCAGAATATTTCTGTGCTGTTATTTTTGTTATCATTTTTATCTACATCATCATCAACTTCCTGGTATATGCCGGCAAGAACAAGGTATCCATCTACGAGGTACAGGGTGACAACATAAGTACCGAAAGCAAGTTTACCGGTATCGCCTTAAGAAAAGAGAATGTTATAAGCTCTGATTATGCGGGGTATATCAATTATTATATCCAGAACGGCAAGCGTTCGGCCAAGAACGGCGTGATATACAGTATAGATGAAGGAAGTTCCCTGTATAATGAGATAACCGGCAAGACCGGTGTGGACCAGCTCCAGGACAATGATATCAAGTCCATAAAGAATGTCATATACGGATATCTTGATGATTATTCCGGCTTCAGGTTTGATGAAGTGGCAGAGTTTAAGCAGGAGATAAGCGATACCATATATGAGCTTGTCAATGATACCAGCATCGAGAATATGAAGATCATCGCCAGCCAGGGCTCCACTTCTTCGTTCCATGTAAGACGTGCCGATACCGCAGGCGTTATCTCATATAAGAATGACGGACTGTGCGGTGTAAGCTTTGACAGTATCACAGACGATATGTTTGAAAGCGGATATGATTTTAAGAGTACCAACCTCCGTTCCAACGGCCTGGTACTTGCCGGAGAGCCTATATGCAGGATCGTAACCGATGAAAACTGGCAGATAGCCGTTAAGATCCCTGAGAAGCTGTATATAAGCCTGCTCGAAGAAGAAACAATATCAGTATACATCAATGATTATTATCTTCCTGTAGAGTGCGGCCTCGACACTATCCAGCGCGGTTCAAGCTATTATGCATTACTTTCTCTTGATAAATATATGCCCATGTACATAGATGAGAGAGTACTTAGCGTAGAGTTCGAATCAAGTGTTGAAGGCGGACTCAAAGTTCCGCTTTCAGCCATTGCCAAGAAAGAGTTCTATCTGGTACCGTTATCACTGTTTGTTGAAAACGAGCAGTATACAGGCCAGGTACTCCTTAAGGAAGGTTACAGTTCCGAGACAGGTAATCCTATGTACATACCGGTATATCCGCCCAAGTATTTCTCGGATGCCAACTATGCTTATATAGACATGAACCTGTTAAATGAAGGAGATGTACTGGATAATCCGGATACGGGCGAGTCTTTTAAGGTCGGACTTAAGAATACCATAGAGGGCGTATATAACGTAAACAAAGGATATTACCAGTTTGTTAAGATCGAACGTTTAAGGCAGAACAGCGAGTATGCCATAGTTAAAAAGAATACAAAGGATGGGTTAAACCTGTATGACCATATAGCACTTGATGCTTCAGTGGCCAAGGATCAGGCGATTATATACTGATGATCACTACGGAAGAATTAAAGGAAAACCTTGCTTCGGTTGAAAAAAACATAGAAGAAGCATGTAAAAAGGCCGGACGCGACAGGGGCAGCGTAAAGCTCATAAGTGTCAGCAAGACCAATCCAAATGAGGTGCTTGAAGAAGCATACGGACTGGGTGTAAGAGTATTCGGCGAGAATAAGGTACAGGAGCTTACCGGCAAGATCGAGTATTTTGCAGAGCATCATGAAGAACAGCCCGAGTGGCATCTGATCGGACATCTTCAGACCAATAAGGTAAAGTACATAGTAGGCAAGGTCAAGCTTATACATTCGGTGGATTCGGAGAAGCTGGCCGCAGTCATAGATTCTGAGTCCAAAAAGAAGGGTGTCATATCCGATATCCTTGTCGAGATCAATATAGGAAACGAAGAGAGTAAGTTCGGTATTGATGCTTCCGAGACTTTGGAACTTGTAAAGAGCATAGCAAAATACCCGAATATCAGGGTAAAAGGACTTATGTGTATAGCGCCTTATACCGA
>CACYIR010000055.1 GCA_902774525.1 uncultured Lachnospiraceae bacterium | reverse complement strand
CGTTAAAGGCTACGGGACTTCCCGCAGTACGTCTTCCCGGCGGTAACTTCGTATCCGCATGGCAGTGGAAGGATTCGATTGGTCCCAAGTCCGAGAGAAAGGTACATCTTGATCCCGCCTGGTATCAGTTCATCCCTAACGATGTAGGACATGATGAGTACCTTCAGTGGGCAGAAAAGATCAATTCAGAATCACTTTATACTATTAACATGGGCACCGGCACAATGCAGGACGCCATGGATCTGGTAGAATATACTAACTTTGAGGGCGGCTCTTACTGGTCAGATCTTCGTAAGAAGAACGGACATGAGGCTCCTTACAAGGTAAAGATGTATTATCTCGGAAACGAGATGGACGGACACTGGCAGTTAGGCAGCTGGGAGCAGAATCCCGAAGGCTACGGCTTCAGAGTACAGGAAACCTCCAAGGCCATCAAGTGGATCGATGCATCCATTGAGACAGGTGTATGCGGTTCATCCGCACCTTTCATGGATCATTTCCCTGTATGGGATGAGAAAGTGCTCGACCAGTGCTACGATGTGGTTGATTACCTTTCCATCCATCATTATCACAGTGCACCTCCCACAGATGTTAAGTCATTGCTCGGCGGTTCGCTTTACTATGAGGATTTCATCAATACAGAAGCAGCCATGATCGATTTCGTGGCTTCCAAGCACCGTTCTCCCAAGAAGGTCATGATCTCCTTTGATGAGTACGGCTGTATGATGAGAGAGAACAGACCTCTTAATCCCGGATGGGGACGCTACAACATGGCACGTACTCACTTCCGTTTCGATCCTGAGAGGCCTTATATCCTTCATGATCCCGACAAGATGAGACATTTCATGTTCCCGGGCAGAGAGATACTTCATGCACTTTCATTCCTTTCGGTACAGCTCGCATTCCTGCGTCACGCAGACCGCGTAAAGATCGGCTGTATGACAGGCGGACTCGGAGCACTCTGTGCATCGGATCATGACAATGTATGGAAGACAGCATCTCACTACGCATATATGCAGATGTTAAAGTATGCAAAGGGTACATCCATGAGGACTGCAGTTGAGTCCGACACCTACGATATGCCCGGTTACGCTATCGATGATACTTCACAGTACACCGGAAAAGAAGGTGTTAACTACATCGATTCCGCATCAGCATGGGATAAGGAAAACAATACCCTTACAGTATTTGCAATCAACCGTAACGAGAATGAGAGCTACGGCGTAAACGTAGATATTAAGGGCTTTGAAGGTTACACAAACGTTGAGCATTACGAGATGTTCTGCACAGATGAAGAACTTGACAAGGTAAGCACCGTTGACAACCAGGAGATGTTCGTTCCCAAGAAGAACACCACCGGCGAGCTCAAGGACGGCGTATACTCAGTAAGTGTTAAGCCTCTTTCATGGAACGTATTTGTTTTCACTAAGTAAAAAATGGGGTGGCAAGGAGACGATTCTCTTTGTCATCCCAATCTGTTATGTATGGAGAATGTCCGTGTCGGTGCATATGAATAAAACCACGGGTTTTGTGAATATGCACCGGCACGGACATTCGTTATGTTATATGACAAAGAGAATCGTCCCGGAGTCATCCATGTAATACCGGTTTGAATCTAAGATTAGCTGTGAACTCAGGCAACGGTATACGGTATTTCTCAGCCAGAGCGGGACCGCATGCATTTGAGCCCACACCTGCCATTTTCCAGTCTACGCATATAACGTTGCTTTCACATTTCTCAAGCTCGTAGTTGTGACGGGCTTCTGACAATTTCTCTTCGGTGTATTCGGAAGCATTAAATGATAAAGTTGACATGCTGCCGAACAGGACATCAAAGTTCTGTCCTAAAAGCTTCATATAGTGGCATCCGTAATGGGAGGAGTTCTCCTGAGGACGGATGTAATCCTCGAACATATCCTTTATATCCGAACGGAACTTACCGATGTAGGAAGCATGATGCTTGTCCACATAGCTTTCGTATGGGCCGTATCCGAAATATTCCACGCTGCCGAATGTCTTCGGAACAAACAACCGGAATCCGAAACGGGGCAGTAATGTAACCTTATTTGAGGTTTTTACCTTGCAGGAAACAGATACTGTGCCGTCAGGTTCGAAAGTATAATAAGTATTGACTGTAGCAAACGGAGCGTACATATTCCAGCCGAAGGCCTGGTCGATACCGATTTTAAGCACAGGACCGATACTCCGTTTGCCGCCGTTTCCGTCCGACTCCTCGGAGTACGGATACAGGATCTCAATGGAGTGCACCTTGGTATCATAGTCGCTCATATGTGAACGGAACCATTCACCCCTCATGGTATCGTTGTCTACCGGAGCACGGAAGAAATTAAACTTCATGGGTGCTTCTAAAAGCTCCTCATCCCCGACTTTTATCGATTCTATGAAACCGATGCGTTTATTAAATGTATAGCAGGCTGCCTTGGTTTTAAAAGTAAGCTTAAAAGCTGAATCCTCAAGGACTTCTATATTATCGGAGACTGTCGGTGCTTCGGTATAATCCGTTGCCCTTTCGATAAAGTCTGAGATTACAGGGTCTTTAAAGGATGATGCGTTTACGGATTTTAATTCCAGCTGGTCAAAGCAGACTTCGTATCCGGCTTTTTCCCAAAGGGTATCTTTTTTCTGGGTAAAGATAAAGCGGATGTGGTTTCCGTGAGCTTCTTCGGGCAGTTTGATAAGAGTCTCGCCCAAAGGCTCTACGGAAAAATCGAAATCTCCCTGAGCGGTAATGCCTTCGGTATCGGTAATCTCATAATGTCCGTTTAAAAACTTGCCTGCATCGGAAAATGCAAGGAAGCTGGTAAGTCTGAAGGTATCCTTATGTTCTGTCTTATACATCCTGACGGGTCTGTATACCTGCTTTAATTCCTTAAGGCCGGTATGGGGAGTTCTGTCGGGATAGCAGAGTCCGTCCATACAGAAGTTGCCGTCGTTGTGGCGTTCACCGAAGTCGCCGCCGTAACCGTACATTATCCTGCCGTCCTCGGTTTTACCTGTGGGTACGGAGTGATCGCACCATTCCCAGATAAATCCGCCCATAAAACGGTCACTGGAGTAGAAGATATTTCTGTAATCCTCCAGGTCTCCGGGGCCGTTGCCCATGGCATGGCAGTATTCACAGAGCATGAAGGGCCTCGAGTCGTTTATGATAAATCCCCACATATCCTGAGGAGCTGTATACATACGTGATACCACGTCAAATACATCATCTTCTATATCATCTATCTTGTGTACACTCTCATAGTGTACAGGTCTTGAAGGATCAAGCTCTTTTACAAGCTTCGCAGCTTCATATATGTTTGCTCCGAGTCCTCCTTCGTTTCCTAATGACCACATTACCACGCAGGGTCTGTTTTTATCACGGGCTACAAGTATGCTTTCACGGTCAGATATCGCATCCTTAAATACGGGATCGCGTGCTATAAGAGCGATACCGCCGTATCCTTTTTCCCACTTAAATGAATTGTAAACATCTACGCAGCCGTGGGATTCGAAATCACATTCGTCTATAACATAAAAGCCGTATCTGTCGCAGAGCTTGTAGAACATAGGCGCATTGGGATAATGAGAAGTCCTTATGGCATTGATGTTATACTGCTTCATCTGCTTTAAGTCCATCTCCATGTGGGCGATATCGGCATAATAACCTGTATCGGGATAACTGTCATGTCTGTTGGTACCGCGGAACTTCGCATGGCGGTGGTTGATCTTAAATATGCCTTCCTCAATGGTGATATCACGAAGTCCGACTTCTTCACCGATAAGCTCATCACCGGATGTGATAAGCAGCTTATACAGGTAAGGGGTTTCTGCCGACCAGAGCATCGGATCTTTTATTTCATATACATAGGGAAGTCCGCTTGTAAGATGCCCGGAAAAAAGAGTTTCTCCTTCCGCGGTCTTAAAATCTATATCGCAGTCCGAACCGATGGGCTTTATCTCTACTTTACATACAGAGCAGTCGTCGGCCAGTACTGTTTTTATCGTATAATCGAAAAGGTGCTTTGCAGGACGGGAGAGTATATATACATCACGGAATATACCTGACAGACGGATCTTATCCTGATCCTCCAGATATGTGCCGTCACACCACTTAAGTACTGCCACGCATATGGTGTTGGTGCCTGCAGTCAGATATCCTGTTATGTCAAACTCACTTGTATGGTGTGACACCTCAGAGAATCCGACGAATTTCCCGTTTATATAGAGGTAGAGACATGAGTCCACACCTTCAAAGCAAAGATAACGGTTCATTCCGTCGGGGGTGTATTCAAAAGTCCTCTTATATACGCCTACCGGGATATCATCCGGAACAAAGGGCGGATCAAAAGGGATGGGATATACAACATTCGTATACTGGGGCTTATCATATCCGTGCAGCTGCCAGTTGGAGGGTACGGGGATAGTGTTTTTAAACTCCACGGAAATGAAGTCGTCTTCGAGATCTATGATAGAATCATAATAGTTAAATTTCCATTCTCCGTTTAACAGAATGAAGCGTGAAGACTCCTCGCGGGATGCGTACGGATCCTCATCCAAAGCAAACGGTATAAAATAGCTGTGATCAGCTACAGTGCCTATATGGAGACTGTGCGGATCCTCATGATATATCATATAACTTTTGGGGCTGCCCTGTGCGGCAATAGAAGAAATATCCATGTAAACCTCCCAAGAAAACACATTCAAAATACCTTGATTATTTTACCTTGAAATTGTATATTTGTAAAGGGTAGTAATTGGTCTATGATTGATTATCTTGTACATTTTTATGACTGAAATTATTGCTAAATATATTATCTATAAATCCGGTTGAAAACCGATAATAATGCAGATAATAATGTCATCCTGAAGCGGACGCGACGGATCTTATAACAGGAGGTTTTAAATAAATGAAAAACATTGACTTTGAGGCATTGACAAAATATCTTGACTCTGTGGTTGAGATGGGAGTCCCTTCGGTGGATATGATAATCTACAGGGATCACAAGATGATATACAGGCATATGAACGGTACTGTTGATACGGATAAAAAAGTACCGGTATCTCCCGACCAGAGATATCTTATGTTTTCTATGACAAAGGTAATTACCATGACAGCTGTCATGCAGCTTGTTGAACAGGGAAAGCTTTCTTTAGAGGATGAAGTAGGAAAGTACCTGCCGGCATATAAAGAACTGAGTGTAAAGGGTGAGGATAAAAAGTATCCGGTACTTATGAAGCATCTTGTATCAATGCAATCCGGACTTGATTATGACCTTAACCGTCCGGGTATTGTAAGGGTACTTAAGGAAAAAGGCATGAGTGCTACAACAAGGGAACTCGTTGATGCATTTACCGAGTCACCTGTTAATTTTATCCCCGGAACACATTTCTTATACAGCTTAAGCCATGATGTGGCGGCAGCAGTGATAGAGGCAGTATCGGGAATGAAGTTTTCTGAGTATTTAAAGAAAAACATCTTTGAGCCGCTCAAGATGACAGACACATTTTTCGCAAAGCCTGACAACACAGGTCTTGAGAGACTTGCACAGCAGTATATCGTTAATGAAAAGGGAGAGTATGTACCTATGGATCAGAGCTGCTGTTACCAGCTTTCAGACGCATATGAGAGCGGCGGAGCGGGACTTGTCAGCTGTACAGAGGATTATGCAAAGCTCGGTGATACACTGGCTTGCGGCGGTATTTCGGCTGATGGGGTCAGAATACTTAAGCCTGAATCGGTAGAACAGATAAAGGTTAATCTCTTAGGAGATGCTTCATTATATGATATAGAGCACAATATGGGGCGTGCCGGATACGGTTACGGAGTAGGCATGCAGGTGCTTCTCAACCCGGAAAAAGCAGGACTCACATGTCCTAAAGGAATATTCGGATGGGACGGTGCCGCAGGCAGCTGCATCACTATGGATACGGCATCTAAGACAAGCTTTGCGTACACACAGCATGTAAGGAACATGGGTGTTGTATACGGTGAGGTACATCCGAAGCTGAGGGATATGGTGTTTTAATATCTGTATCGTAGGGGTAGAAAAAATACTACGGATTGCTTCGTGCTGCGCACTCTCGCAATCCTAAAAACACCTCGAATCTCGCGCTTTTTCTAAAGAAAAATCGCTACTTCTCGGTGTTTTTTGGCGGATCAAAACTAAAAAGGCCGTTTTCAAGCAAGCTTGAACGGCCTTTTTCTTTTGGTCCTTAGTATTTTATCATATCATCTCATGGTAGCTTCCGAGGTAAATGAAGCTGTCACATACCTCACCGAGTTCATTCATCAGCTGCAGCAGCTTCGGGTTTTCGGCGGGTATCTCTATATCGAAGTAGAACATGAATTCAAATTCTTTATTCGGGAGAGGACGGCTCTCAAGCTTAAGTAAGTTGATACCGAGCATGTGGAACTTGGACAGTACCTTATATAACGAACCATACTCGTGAGGCAGGATAAGCATAAGACTCGTCCTGTCGGCTCCGGGATATATCTCAAGGTTCTTTGATATACAGATAAAACGGGTATAGTTGTTGTCGGTATTTTGTACTGAAGAAGCCAAGGTCTCAAGTCCGTAATACTTTACACACAGCTCGGAGGCTAATGCCGCGATGTCATCCCTGTCGGATTCTGCTACCATTTTTGCAGCCTGTGCCGTGTTTTCGAACGGGATGATCTTTACGCCTTTTAATCCTGCGAGATACTGGGAGCACTGGCTTATAGCCTGTTCATGGGAGTAAATCTCTTTTACGTTCTCTAACTTTGTGCCGGGTTTTGCGAGCAGGTGGTGTGTGATCTTAAGACGTATGCTTCTTACTATATAGAAGTTATGCTTCATCATCAGGTCGTATACTTTATTAACAGTACCTGCAGAACTGTTTTCTACGGGGATCACACCGTATTTGCACAGTCCCTTTTCTATGGAAGTGAATACTGCGTCAAAGTTGCTGAAGAACATGATATCTGAATTTCTGAATATCCTGTCGCATGCTATCTGGGAGTTTGCACCTTCTGTACCCTGACATGCTACTGTTACGTAGTCGGGGAATAGCTTTGCTGTCTCTCCTTTTGCTCTTTCTATCTTACCTGCAAGAGTGCCTTTGGGACCGTTGCTTCTGGTCTTTGTTCCCTTCATCTCGTTTAAGAGGTTTACTACCACGGGGATATAATCCCTCATTTCTTCGGGATACTCTGAGGCTAAAGCCATGATCTTCTGTTTTCTCTCGCGGAGGTCTTCGATGGGAAGGGTTTTCTTTTGCGGATCCTCTTCATCGAGTACCTGTACTCTTTCCGCTAAGAGCTTGATTATCTCTTCATCTATAATGTCTATTTTTGATTTTTTGTTTTCGTTTTCCATGGTGACGGTATGTCCCTTCTGATTAATTAATGCAAGAAGTATATCAATATTAATATAAGTTGTCAATCAAAAAATCATATTTGACATGTGATATTTAAATGCTATAATGAGATTGATTTTGATGTCTAAAACCTTTATGCGGGGTGAATAAAATGACAGACGTGATAAGAAAAACTGCAGATAAAATAATAGATAAAGTAAGATATAAAGAGATGATCGACAGGTTATCCGAAACACATGACTTAACAGATGAGGAATTCAGTGCACTCATCGCGGTGGAGGATAAGGATGTTGACGCGTATCTGGCAAAAAAAGCAGATGAAACAAGGCAGAAGATATATGGTAAGGACGTATATCTGCGCGGACTGATAGAATTTACCAATTATTGTAAGAATAACTGCAGGTATTGCGGAATCCGCTGCGGAAACAAGAATGCGGAGAGATACCGTTTAAGTGAGGAAGATATACTGTCATGCTGTGATATGGGATATGAGCTTGGGTTCAGGACCTTCGTGCTTCAGGGCGGAGAGGATCCTTACTTTAACGATGAAAGGCTGGTATCTGTTGTCAGCAGCATAAAGAAAAACCATCCGGACTGTGCAATAACATTATCCGTTGGTGAGCGTGAAAAAGACAGCTATCAGAAGCTTTTTGATGCGGGCGCAGACAGATACCTGCTCCGTCACGAGACAGCGGATAAAGCACATTATGAGCTGCTCCATCCTGCGGAGATGTCATTTGACCACCGCATGCAGTGCTTAAAAGATCTTAAAGATATCGGATATCAGGTAGGCTGCGGTATGATGCTCGGTTCTCCGGGACAGAAAACGGAACACCTGGTAAAAGATATACGTTTTCTAAAGAGCTTTAAGCCTCACATGGTGGGTATAGGACCTTTTATACCGCATCATGATACCGAGTATAAAGACTGCAGTGCTGGCACTGTGGGGATGACGCTTAAACTGTTGTCCGTTATCAGGTTATTACTTCCGGATGTTCTGCTGCCCGCTACCACGGCGCTCGGTACTATAGATCCTTTAGGACGTGAAAAGGGACTGCAGGCTGGAGCAAATGTTATCATGCCGAATCTTTCTCCTACCAATGTACGCGGAAAATATCTGCTCTACGATAACAAAATCTGCACCGGAGATGAAGCGGCAGAATGTATACGCTGCATGACTCAGCGTGTTTCAAATGCGGGATTTAAGGTAGTACAGAGCCGTGGAGATCATGTGGATTTTACAGGGAGATGATTATGCGAGAAGAATTCTCAAGAACAGAATTATTATATGGATCTGCCGCGTTGGATAAGCTGTCTTCAAGCCGTGTAGCCGTATTCGGCGTAGGCGGAGTGGGTGGTTACGTCGTTGAAGCCCTGGCAAGATCTGGTGTGGGAGCCCTTGACCTGATCGATAACGATAAGGTGGCATTAAGCAATATCAACAGACAGATCATAGCATTACACAGTACGGTCGGTAGATTTAAAGTCGATGTGGCAGAGGAACGTATTAAAGATATCAATCCGGATTGCATAGTAAGAACATTCAAAACATTTTACCTTCCTGCCGTTCAGGATCAATTTGATTTTTCAGAGTATGATTACGTAGTTGATGCCATAGATACAGTGACCGGAAAACTGACGATCATTGAAAACGCAAAAAAAGCAGGAATTCCCGTTATTTCAGCGATGGGTGCGGGCAATAAGATAAATCCTGCATGTTTTGAAGTGGCTGATATCTACGATACTTCAATCTGTCCTTTAGCAAAGATCATGCGTAAGGAGTGCAAGAAGAGAGGGATAGAATCTCTTAAGGTAGTCTATTCAAAAGAGGAACCCAAAGTTCCTGAAAATGTCAATGAAGAAGCAGCGGAGAGTGAAACAAAGAGAAGATCAACCCCGGGATCTACGGCATTTGCACCGTCGGTAGCAGGGCTTATCATAGCAGGTGAAGTCGTAAATGATCTGACAAAGGGGTTAGTGTAAAAAGCAATTACAGAGTGTCTTTTAGAAGGCACTCTTATTTTTTTTGAAAATAGTGCTTGACAAACTGTACATAACTGTGTATACTGTACATATCAAATAAGGGAGGTAAGTATAATGTCCTTGTTTAAATGTGAACATCTGAATAAAACAATAGGTGATTATAAATTGAAAGATATTAGCTTCAATCTTGAACCCGGGGCAGTACTCGGACTTATCGGTGTCAATGGTTCGGGTAAAACCACTCTTATCAGGTCTTTGCTTGGAAGCTACAGGTTAGATGAGGAGCCTGAAGATTCAGGGGAACTGTGGTTAAACGGAAAACATTTCAAAAAAGATATGAAGGAGTACAGAGCTTCAATCGCATATGTATTGCAGGAGTCTCCTTTTTCAAGATATATGACGGTTAAAGAGATAGGAGAGACTTACGGTCATTACTATAATGGATTTGATCTGGAAAAATATCTGAAACTCATAAAAGAATATGAGGTCCCGGAAAAGAAGTGGCATGACTGGTTGTCGAAGGGACAGAAGATCAGAGTCCAGCTTGCTTTTGCATTGAGCTATCAGGCGTCCCTTTATATAATGGATGAACCGGTGGGGAATCTTGATGTTGAATTCCGTGATATTTTTTATGATACGGTGAGAGACTTGACGGCACATGAGAATTGTTCGGTCATTATTTCAAGCCACCTGGTTACTGAGCTGGAGCATATAGCGGACGATCTGTTGTGGCTGAGCAAAAAAGATAATGAGGGTTATGCAAGATACAGCGGAAATATAGATGATTTAAAGAATAAATACAGATTGCTTTCCACAGCAGATGAATCAGCAGCAGATATCCCCAAAGAGATGATAATCGGCGCTAAGCTTAAAACCTCACATAATGA
>CACYIR010000054.1 GCA_902774525.1 uncultured Lachnospiraceae bacterium | reverse complement strand
TACATCGGCTATAGCATATGCCTTTGAAGGATGGAAAGGCATAGCGATCATGGGCTTAACTGCTGAAAGGTCTATCACTACAGCACCGTCGTAGCATGCTGCACCTTTTACGCCTAAAGGCTTATATGCATTCTTTCTTCCGTGGATATCAAGCCACTCCTCTACAGCCTCATCTGTCTCCCAGATGGATGACAGACATGTGGTCTCAGTGGTCATAACATCTATACCGATACGGAAGTCCACACTTAAGTTCTTAACGCCGGGTCCTACGAATTCGAGTACTTTGTTCTTTACAAATCCCGAATCAAATGTAGCTCCTACAAGTGCAAGTGCCACATCGTGAGGGCCTACGCCGAAGTTAGGCTTACCGGTAAGGTATATACAGATAACATCAGGCCTGTTGACATCATAGGTACGGCCTAAAAGCTGCTTGGCAAGCTCTCCGCCGCCTTCACCTACAGCCATGGTACCGAGTGCACCGTAACGTGTATGTGAGTCGGAACCGAGTATCATGTCGCCGCAGCCTGCAAGCATTTCTCTGGCAAACTGATGGATAACTGCCTGATGAGGGGGTACATATACTCCGCCGTACTTCTTGGCAGCGGTAAGACCAAACATGTGGTCATCCTCATTGATAGTACCGCCTACAGCACAGAGTGAGTTATGGCAGTTGGTAAGTACGTAGGGTATCGGGAACTCTGTAAGTCCGCTGGCACGTGCAGTCTGGATGATACCTACGTAGGTAATGTCATGTGAAGTGATCTTATCGAATTTGATCTTAAGCTTCTCGGGGTCACCCGATACATTGTGCTTACTCATGATGGAGTAGCTGATGGTGTTGTCCCTGTAAGAGGCATCATTTACGTTAATGCCCTGTGATGCAAGCTTTGCACTGCCTGCTTCATCTGCTTCAATAAGTTCACCGTTTACGAGAAATACTTTGTTCTTTATCAAGTCCATTGTTATTTTGTTTCCTTCCGATTTTTATCTTTTACACCTCATCAATAATCATTGTGGTGTTTTTTATACCACTTAATATACATGAATGTATATGATTCGCCTTTTTCCGCAAGCATCTTTAAGAGCTTCTCCAAGAAATCGCTTGTCTCCTGATGGATGGTCCTTCTGCTCCTGCCCTTATCAAAATACTCGTAAGGGCTCTTGCATGTATACTTATCCTTAAGATATACCTTGCTGGCTGCCACCCTGTCACAGAACATCTCTATCACATACTTTAAAGGCATCTTAACGGGCAGTGCCTTGTTGGCCTCGATGTTATAGTCGTTCCAGTACTCGAAGTGATGCTTGTTCCTGCCCTTGTGATGCATCCATGCATATGAGAAGCCGTGATCCTCACGCTCTCCCTCGTTGGGGCTCTTGTCACCCTTATAGAACTTTACTCCGTAGATGAACTCCGAAGGTGAGAACTTTGAAAGATCATGGGTAAGTCCCTGAACGGGGATACCTGCCTTTATACAATGCTTAAGTACCATATGTCTGTGTGTTACCACGGTCCTGGTATGTGCTATCAGCTTGTTAGGTGTCTTCTTCTTTACTTCGTAGTACTTTATAGCTTCGTCATCCACCTTAAGTCCGAGCTTTTTCTTGATGGAATTCTTTACTGTTTTGCCAAGTGATTTGCGGAGTCTGTAACCCTGGAAACTGATGGTCTCGCCGGCTTTCTTTGCTCCTTCGTACATTTTAGGGCCCACCTGCTTAGCCCTTGGGCCAAAATCCCGCGCAGTATCCTTAACCTTGCTTCCGAAGCTCGAAGCGGTTTCCTTTACTTTACTTCCTACTGTAGAAGCTGTATCTTTAACTACGCTGCCAGCGTTTGCAGCTGTTTCCTTTGCCTTGGGAGCGAGCTCCTTTGCAACCTCTTTTACTTTAGAGCCCGCATTTATTGCTGCGTCCTTGGCCTTGGGAGCTAAGTCCTTGGCAGTCTCAGCCACTTTGCTGCCCACATTTGATGCTGTCTGCTTAACCTTGGGCAGGACGACGGTCTTAAACTGGTTGTACTTATCCTTAAGGCTTCCTACTACTTCGCCTTCGATTTTCTCTATATCGGTCTTCTCCTCGGTGCCGTCGGTCACTTCGCCTTCTACCTTTTCTGCGGTATCAGCTTCGGTCTCAGCGGTATCTGCTGTGTCTTCATCCTCAGCTGTGCTCCCGGCATCTTCGGTCTCTTCTGCTCCTTCAGCATCAGCTTCCTTGAACTTTACCTTCTTGGCCTTTTTCTTGGCAGCGTTCTTTATCTTGGAGAAGAAATCTTCTTTTTTATTCTCAGCCTTGTCAGCTGTCTCATCCACAGCGTCATCGATCCTTTCGGCTGCTTCCTCTGCCTTTTCTTCGATATTCTCTACTGTTTCGGCCGCACCGTTCTCCACTGCTTCCACAGCTTCCTCTACAGCTTCGGCTGCCTCAGCTGCCTTTTCTTCTACATCGTCTTCCTTTTTTGTGAAATGATCGTCCACAAATTCGGATACGGATTTCTTGGCCTTCTTGGCTTTGTCCTTTATCTTGGGTTCAAGATTGTCTTTGATCTCATTGGCCTTTTTCTTGAATTCCTCAAAACTCATGTAGTTACCTCCTCTGTCAATCTGTTCCGTATTCGGCGCCTCTTACCACATGCTCTGCAAGCAGTGTGCTTGTGACCGAGCCAACGCCTCCCGGTACTGTAGTTATCTTTCCCGCTAACGGCTCTACGCTCTCGAAGTCGATGTCGCCGCATATACCTTTGCCGTCAGCTCTCATGTTTATACCTACATCTATACAGAAGCAGTCCGCTTTTGCATTCTTTAACATCTCACCCTTAAGAAGTCCTGCCGAACCTGCGGCTGTGACTATGATATCCGCATTTGATATCCTGTCGGTAAGATCCGCTGTCTTGGTGTGACAGCATGTGACCGTGGCATTTCTTGATATCAGCATGGATACTAAGGGTCTTCCGACTACCACGCTTCTTCCGATCACTACTACATTTTTATATGCCGTATCTATACCCTCATAGTCAAGGAAACGTATAACAGCTTCGGCCGTACAGGGATAGAAGCAGTCCTTGCGTCCCATGGCGAGAGCCGCCTGATTGTAATATCCCATGCAGTCTATATCCTTATGAGGATCTATATTCTTTGCAGCAAACTCAGTACTTAAAGGCTTGGGTAAGGGTCTGAATACCAATATACCGGTGACCTCCGGATCATTATTCACCTTAAGGAATGCCTCATCGAATCCTTCCTGGCTGATGCCCTCATCAAGCACTACCTTTTCATTTGCGATACCGAGGTCGGTAAATACCTTTACTATACCTCTCTCATATGAAGCGTTTGCCGGATCGTCACCCACAGCTATCATTACAAGCTTCGGTGCCTTTCCTTTTTGAGCCAGTTTACTTATTCTTTCGCGGATATCTTCTTTTATCTTAGAAGCTACATCCGCGCCTTTGACAACAACTGCCATTTTCTTCCTCCTTAAAAAGGGGTTTATCAAGGGCTGTAAATTCAGTGGTCTGACAGAAATCCATACAACCCGATAATACTATAATATCACAAAATCCATGCATGTTCAAATATTTTTTATCTTAAATTAATACAAAGATTTTCTTGTTTTCTTATATATTTTATGTTAAAATTTTCTTGATATGATAGTCATTTACACACGGAGGTGACAGGATCATGGTAAAAACACGTACGCATGTCCGTTTCGGGCTTGCTTTCAGAATACTTATACTATCCGTCTGTTGTACGCTTATCACGGCTTCGGTGCTTATTTTCTTTGCCAACCGTAAGCTTAAAAACCTGTACAACGACTCTATCTCCAACAATATGCTCAACCTTGCCATCTCTTACGGGCATATCATAGATGATTCCCTTGAAGAAAACGGCAACAGGCAGCTTGAAGCAGACAAGTACAAGCAGATACTCGGCAAGGTCTCCATCGAAGGATATAAGACCGGATATGCATATCTCGTAGACAAAGAAGGCACCATGCTCTACCATCCCGATGATGCCAAGATCGGTAAGCCTGTAGAGAACACCGTGGTACAGGGTCTGGTCATCGATATAGGCAACAACTTCTTCCCGGCTCCCGAGGTTATCAATTACCTCTATAAAGGCACCGGCAAGATAGCCGCATACCACATATCCGATATCGACCGTTCCATCCTGGTCATCACTCTTGATGAGGACGACATGTACAGCAAAGTATCGGGCGTGCTTGTTTCATATATCATCATCGCTCTTATCGCATGTGCCGTGATAAATATCATTGTGTATATCGTAGCACGTATCTTTATAGCAGCTCCTTACCGTAAGCTGTGTGACACGGCAGTATCCCTCGGCTCCCTTGAGATCAATAATTCTCTCTCCACCCAGGGACTTGAAAGACGTAAGGACGAGTGCGGTGCTACAGCAAAAGCTCTTGCCGATGTCAGGAAAAAGCTTTCGGATATCATATTTGAGCTTAAAGAAGTAGCACAGAACGTACAGAACGATGCGGAAAAGATCCAGAATCTCTCTACCGAGATCACCACACATTCACGTACCAACTCCGGCATCACTTCGGATCTGGCATCCAACCTTGAGGTTACTTCAGAGTCAGCAGAACTGATCGATACCAATATCAATCAGATACAGAACCGTACCGCCGAGATAGAAAACCGTTCAAGCTCAGGCAGTGAGCTTGCGGAAGATATCATAAGACGTGCCGGCACACTGAACGAACAGGCTGAAAGCTCTATCGCGGAGACCAAGCGTATATATGACGAGATAAGGGAACAGACCTCGATAGCTCTTGATAATTCAAGGGCCGTGGACAAGATCCAGGAGCTTACCGCTTCCATAAGAGCCATCTCCACCCAGACTTCCATGCTTTCGCTTAACGCAGCCATAGAAGCAGCCCGCGCAGGCGAGCAGGGCCGCGGATTTGCTGTAGTAGCCGGTGAGATAGGCGAGCTTGCGGCTCAGTCCACCGATACGGTCAACAACATCAATACCATTATCACTGAGATCAGCGGTTCGGTTAAGAACATGGCTGAGTCTCTGAGCCATATGGTATCATTTATAGACAGCAATGTGCTTCCGAGCTTTACCGCTCTCTCGGCCATCGGCTCAAATTACTCATCGGATGCCGCATCATTTATGGACAGCATGAGCAGTATCAACGAGCTTGCACATGAGCTGCACGCATCCATTCAGGAGATAGTAGGTTCCATCGAAGGCATCAACCACAACATCTTCACTGCCAACGCCAATATCACCGATATCTCCGGCACCAACGATTCCATCGTGAAAGCTACCACCCTTTCCGACCGTCTCCTTGATGACAACATGAAGGGCTTCAATAAGCTGAACGAGATCATACACAAGTTTAAATAATTATGGACAAAAAAGAACTACGCAAAATCAAAATGAATGAACGAGACAGCCTGAGCCGTGATGAAGCTCAGGCTCTTTCTGATATTATTACAGAGAAGATACTCTCCCTAAAAGAGTATAAAGAAGCTGATACCATCCTCACTTATGTATCCTGCAGAAGCGAGGTTATCACTGACAATCTGATCCTTGCAGCACTAAATGACGGAAAAAAAGTCGGTGTCCCTAAGGTTGAAGGCGATATCATGAACTTTTATTATATAAATAGTCTTGATGAACTGGAAGCAGGTTACTTTGGTGTCAGGGAACCTGTAGTATCCCAAAATACGAGTGTTTCTCTTTCCGATAATAATGGTACTGTTAAGCCTCCGGTCTCCGACCCTTCAGGCTGCCTCATGATAGTCCCGGGGCTAGCATTTGATAAAGACCTTAACCGCATAGGATATGGAAAAGGCTTTTATGATAAGTATTTTCAATCGCATATAGACACGCCCTTTACTAAGTGCGGCATAGCTTTCGATATCCAATTATGCGAAAAAATAGAGGCTGACCGATACGATCAACCTCTTGATATGCTTGTTACTGAAAACTCTGTCATCCTGAGCGAAGCGAAGGATCTTAAGCTTTTTTCAGAGAATTAAGTACCTCACCAAACACTCTCTCAGCCTTTTCATTACTTTCAGCTATAAGCCGGTCTGCCTTTTCATTCATGGCAGCGGCTTTTTCTGTATCTTTCATGTACTTGGTATTGATGTACACATTAAGGGATGCACACTTTAATGCCGACATACATGTATTGATTGCGCATGCCGCATCGCTTACCACAAGCCTGCTTCCTTTTTCGGCAACGACAGCGGAAAGCTCTATGGCTCTCGCACACTTCTCCATGATGGTAAAAGGTACTGCAGCAGCATTTACCAGTTCTCTTTCAAGTGTCTCTTCCTTGAACTTCTTCTGTTCCTCGGTATCGGTCGGAAGCCCGTAAGCCTTTGATAAGGGAAGGAATCCGTCCGCATCCTTTTGTATGAGACTTACAAACTCCGCTGCTAATGCATCGCACTCTGCGATGATGGCATACATCTCTTCCTCCACATCGGCAAACTTCTTCTTGCCTACTGTAAGATTGGCTGCCATCTTGCACAGTGATATACCGAGTGATGCGGTAAGAGCCGCTGCTCCGCCGCCACCGGGCACTGCATCCTTGCTTCCGAGTCTGTCTATAAAATCATTTATTGTAAGATTTCCGTCGAGCATTTCTTTACTTCCGTTTCTTTAGAATAATCCTGAGATCTTGCCGTTCTCATCCACATCGATCTTCTCTGCTGCGGGTACCTTAGGCAGTCCCGGCATGGTCATGATGTCACCGGTAAGTGCCACGATAAATCCGGCACCTGCGGATACCTTTAACGAACGTACCGTGATCTCAAATCCCTTAGGTGCTCCGAGCAGCTTAGCGTCATCGGAGAAACTGTACTGAGTCTTTGCTACACAGATAGGTACGTTACCGAATCCGATCTGGTTAAGTGTTGCGATATCTTTCTTGGCCTGAGCGGTAAATACTACGCCGTCAGCATGATATACCTTCTTAGCTATGTTTTCAAGCTTTTCTTCTATGGTCTGATCAAGTTCGTAGCTGAAGCTGAAGTCCTTGTTCAAAGGCTCTCCGTTTGCATCGGTAGCATTGCAAAGTCTTACTACTTCTTCTGCAAGCTCTATGCCGCCTTCGCCGCCCTTTTCCCATACCTTGGAAAGAGCTACGTTGCAACCCAGTTCACTGCACTTCTTTCTAACTAACTCAAGCTCTGCCTCTGTATCTGTAGGGAATGCATTGATCGCTACTACGCAGGGAAGTTTGTATACCTTGGTGATATTCTCAACATGCTGTAAGAGGTTGGGCATACCCTTTTCAAGTGCTTCAAGGTTCTCGACACCCAGATCTGCCTTTGCTACTCCGCCGTGGTTCTTAAGAGCACGTACTGTTGCTACGACTACTACCGCATTGGGCTTAAGTCCTGCGAAACGGCACTTGATATCCAGGAACTTCTCAGCTCCGAGATCGGCACCGAAGCCTGCCTCAGTAACTACGTAATCCCCCAACTTAAGAGCCATACGTGTAGCTACTACCGAGTTACATCCGTGAGCGATATTTGCGAAAGGTCCGCCATGTACAAATGAAGGACAATGCTCCAAGGTCTGAACCAGGTTGGGCTTTAATGCGTCCTTTAAAAGTGCGGTCATGGCACCTTCTGCATGGAGCTCACCTGCTGTTACAGGCTCGCCGTCATAATTATATCCTACGATGATCCTTGCGATCCTCTTCTTTAAGTCAACTATATCCGATGCGAGACACAGCACTGCCATGATCTCGGATGCTACGGTGATATCATAGCCGTCCTCTCTGGGAGTTCCGTTTACCTTACCGCCTAAGCCGTCTACTACAAAACGAAGCTGTCTGTCGTTCATATCAACGCATCTTCTCCAGGTGATACGTCTGGGATCGATACGTAATGCGTTACCCTGATAGATATGGTTGTCAAGCATAGCTGCAAGCAGGTTGTTTGCTGCACCGATCGCATGCATGTCACCGGTAAAATGAAGGTTGATATCCTCCATAGGAACTACCTGGGCATATCCGCCGCCTGCTGCGCCGCCCTTGATACCGAATACGGGGCCGAGTGAGGGTTCACGAAGTGCTACTACTACATTCTTTCCTATCTTCTGAAGACCGTCAGCCAGACCTACAGTAGTTGTGGTCTTTCCTTCTCCTGCGGGAGTAGGTGTGATAGCTGTTACCAGTATCAGCTTTCCGTCAGGTCTCTTACTTTCCTTAAGTAAGCTTAAATCTATCTTTGCCTTATATTTTCCGTAGTGTTCTACATATTTCTCATCGATCCCGGCCTTTTTGGCTATCTCGTCAATGGGGAGCATCTCATTTTCCTGAGCTATTTCGATATCTGACTTGTACATCTTCAAACCCTCTTTTCCATTTATTCTTTACCAATATGATCAAATTGGTCAACATGATAAATATATCACTTTTTATACTTTGTTTCAAGGATTAACTTTAAAACAGTCTCGTATATTTCCTGCCAGATACAATGACCCGAGCGAGCATATGACATCGTCTTCGAACGCGGTTTTAAGCGCATATTCTACAGCTTCCTTAGGTGTATCAAAGTTCACCGCTTTATATCCGTCATTACGCAGCCTCTCCGCCAGGCTTTCTCCGGCGAGAGCCCTTGATGACTCCGGTGTGAGTGTGATAAAACAGTCCGCATTCGTATAAAGCTTGCTTAGCATCGCATCTATGTTTTTATCGCTTAATATGCCCAGGATATACTTTATCTTCTTTCCCGGGAACAGGCTCATCAGGCTGTCCACAGCAGCATTTATGCCATGCTCATTGTGAGCTCCGTCCAGGATAAATACAGGCTTTCTGTTAAGCACTTCAAACCTTGCAGCCCATCTGACATTTTTAAGTCCACTGTTTAAAGCTTCCTCCGATATGTTCCATCCGTTTTCCCTTAAGACTTTTACTGCTTCAAGTACCGTTAAAGCATTGGTCAGCTGATAGTCCCCAAGAAGTCCGAGTGTCAGCGGCTTATCTGAATATGCCGAGGTGAATACCTGTCCGTCTATGCCGGAAGAAAACTTTTTAAATCTGATGAGCTCAGGTATATGGAGCTTAGCCCCAGTATCTACGCACTTGTTTCTGAATACTTCCATTACTTCGCGGTTCTGAAGCTCTCTTTCCACTTTATATGCAGGACATCCCGCAAAGTCTAGTACGTTTTTTCCAAGTGCTGCCTGCAGGGCACATACCACATGGCAGTTTTCTTTTATGATACCCGCCTTGGCTGATGCTATCTCAGGGAGAATATTGCCAAGTATCGCCATATGGTCGAAGCCTATGGGTGTGATCACCGCAAGCTCCTTATCCTCTATGACATTTGTACTGTCGAACTCTCCGCCCAGACCAACTTCCAGGATCACTATATCGCATTTCTGCTGCTTGAAATACAGCATGCCTGCTGCTGTAAGAATCTCAAACTCAGAAGGTGACTCAAACTCTTCCTGATCACTTATAGCATTATCCGGACTCAACAGTTTTTTAGCCGCAGTATCCACTTCTGAGATAACTGCCGCAAAATCCTCATCACCTATCTCCTGCCCGTTCACCTTCATCCTCTCGTTGTACTTAATAAGATGTGGTGAAGTGAAAAAGCCTACCCTGTATCCTGCAGTTCTAAGTACAGCATCCAGCATGGCACATACCGAGCCCTTGCCGTTGGTACCTGCCACATGGATGAACTTTAAGTCTTTATCAGGCCTGCCCAAAGCTTCAAGCAGCGCCTTAATCCTGTGCAGTCCCGGCTTCCTCGAAGTCCAGGGGATCTCTTTTATATATTGTAATGCTTCTGTGTAATTCATATTATTTATCATACCCGTGAAAAGCAATCTGAACGAAATTGTATAATCCAAGATTCCAGATATTAAAGTCATGTCCGCCTGACTTTTCCTGCCATAAGAAGTTTTCCTCATTGGTAAAATCATCACTGATGGTAGGAAGTGTTTTCGCTGCGGCCTTTGCGCTTGCATAAGCTACATTATCATTTGTACCGCAGATATTGTAAAAGAAATCAACTTTGTATTCTGATTCACTGACTGCAGATGCAACTTATGATGTAGGTGCTGCCGAAAAGGCGCCGAACCAGCTGATTATATCAAGGCATTCACATATTCCTATATTAATGGTCTGCATACCGCCCATGGACAGACCAGCCATAGCTCTGTGTTCACGTGCTGCCGTCAGATCATAACCGTTCTCATCATACTCGGCATATGTGGAATAATGGCTGTCTATATAAGGTATAAGGTCGTTCCTGAGCTCGTATCCGAATTTATAAAACAGATCATTGCCAGTAACTCCGGAAAGACCGTATGCCTTACCGTTAGGAGTAACGACTATAAGCGGTTCTATGGAGCCCTCACCGATAAGGTTATCCAGTATACGTTTAACTCTTGAACCTGCGGGATTATTAAAGCCCCACTCATTCTCATCTCCGCCTATACCGTGGCAAAGGTACAGAACATTATACTTTTTGCTCTCATCATAGCCTGCAGGCAGGTATACAAATGCCTTTTTCTCAACCTCAGGTCCGTCGCCTAAGTAATCCTTAGCCATATATGTGATGGACTCGATGGTTCCGCAATCACCTTTATATGACAGAACATACTTTGTAGGAAGCGTCAGAGCTACGGAAGCTACCTCAGGGGTAGGTGTAGCTGTAGGCTCCGGAGTCGCTGTAGGTACAGCTGTGGGCTCCGGTGTAGGACTCGGAGAAAGTGTCGGTGTAGCTTCGGGTGTTGCAGTCACGGCATCCGTAACGTTCTGCTTATCATCACCGGTATTTCCTTTTTCTGTATTGCTTCCGGAACAGCCGGATAAAACCAGTACCAAGATTAATAACATACTAATAATTCTTTTTCTCATTTTCCTGTTTTGGCATGTCATTACAGATTAATAAAACACGCCTTTACTCCTCTTTTTAAATCAAAATATGACCGCATTAAATACGACCGGATATCAGTATACACCTTTATTTTACAAAAGTCACTAAAATTTGTATTTTTTAAAAAAAGTTGTTGACATTTACTTTTCATTTGCTATAATCATAACGTATGTGTTCGATGAAACGTCCGTGTCCGGATTCATCGGCTAATGTCATCAATATTAATACAGGAGGTGAAAACATTGGCTAATATTAAGTCTGCAAAGAAAAGAATCAAAGTCATCGAGACAAAGACTTTAAGAAACAAGATGATCAAGTCCAAGGCTAAGACATTATCAAAGAAGGTTCTTGCTGCTGTGGCTGCCGGCGACAAGGATGCTGCTATCGTAGCTTTCAAGGAAGCTGCTGCATATCTTGATAAGACAGGTGCTAAGGGAGTATATCATAAAAATACAGTTGCTCATAAGGTATCTAACCTTCAGAAGGCTGTTAACTCACTTAACTGATTTTTTGCAAAGAATAAGTTTAAAAAGGACTGCGATTTTTCGCAGTCCTTTTTTTACACCTCATCCAGTTTCAGTACGCTCATAAATGCTGCCTGAGGTATCTCTACATTACCGAAGGTACGCATACGCTTCTTACCTTCCTTCTGTTTCTCGAGCAGCTTCTTCTTTCTGGTGATATCACCGCCGTAACACTTTGCAAGTACGTCCTTACGCATAGCCTTTACGGTCTCACGTGCTATGATCTTCGAACCGATAGCTGCCTGGATCGGTATCTCGAACAGCTGTCGCGGTATATTATCCTTCAGTTTCTCACACATCTTTCTTGCACGCTCGTATGCATTATCCGCATGGATGATAAATGACAGCGCATCCACTTCTTCACGGTTTACCAGCATATCAAGCTTTACAAGCTTCGAAGGCACATATCCCTTTAACTCATAATCAAATGATGCATAACCCTTTGAACGGGATTTAAGAGCA
Source organism: uncultured Lachnospiraceae bacterium (assembly GCA_902774525.1). Lineage (GTDB taxonomy): Bacteria > Bacillota > Clostridia > Lachnospirales > Lachnospiraceae > RUG11977. Next base: position 1,462 of record CACYIR010000054.1, on the reverse strand, counting down.
TCAAAGAAATCATATATGATCTCATTAAGCGGAAGCTCGTACTTTAAAAGTGCACGTGTGGCTTCCATATATTCCATGCCCTTGTATACGCCTCGCCTCTCCTGGCATAGAGTCATGATGGCACCGACATATTCAGTGGTGACCATTATCTCGGCATTTACAAATGGCTCCTCCATATGCTCTATCTCAGAAGGATCGGGCATATTGGTAGGATTGGTGAGGTCGAACATCTCACCGTTTGTCTTATATACTTTATAGATAACGCTGGGCGCGGTAGTTACTAAGTCCAGATTATACTCTCTCTCAAGTCTTTCCTGTATGATCTCTAAGTGTAAAAGTCCCAAAAATCCGCATCTGAATCCGAATCCCAAAGCTACTGAAGTCTCGGGTTCGAATTGCAGAGATGCATCATTTAACTGAAGCTTTTCAAGCGCATCACGAAGATCAGGATACTTTGCTCCGTCTGCAGGGTACATTCCGCAATATACCATTGGAAGTACCTTCTTATATCCGGGAAGTGCTTCACTGCAGGGTCTGTCCGCGTTGGTCACGGTATCACCCACGCGGGTATCTCTTACATTTTTAAGGGATGCCGTAACATATCCAACCATACCTGCACTTAATCCGTCACAGGGGATAAACTGTCCGGGACCGAATATACCTATCTCCACTACCTCTGCCTCGGCACCGGTAGCCATCATACGGATCCTGTCACCTTTTTTGATCGAGCCTTCCATAATGCGGATAAACACGATGACGCCCTTATATGAGTCATATACCGAGTCAAATATCAGAGCCTTTAAAGGAGCTTCGGGGTCACCTTTGGGTGCGGGAAGTTTATGTACTATGGCCTCTAATACCGCTTCTATGTTTATACCGTTTTTAGCTGATATCTGAGGAGCATCCTGTGCTTCAAGACCTATCACATCTTCTATCTCATTGATAACTCTCTGAGGGTCTGCGCTGGGAAGGTCTATCTTATTGATAACAGGGAACACCTCTAAGTTATGGTCAAGAGCCATGTACACGTTAGCCAGAGTCTGAGCCTCTATACCCTGTGCGGCATCTACTACAAGCACAGCACCTTCACATGCAGCCAGGCTTCGTGATACCTCATAGTTAAAGTCAACATGACCGGGAGTATCTATCAGGTTAAAGATATACTCCTCACCGTCCTGTGCCTTATAGATGGTACGTACGGTCTGGGCTTTGATGGTGATGCCTCTTTCTCTTTCAAGGTCCATATTATCAAGGACCTGTTCGCTCATCTCACGAAGAGTTAACAGTCCTGTTTTCTCTATTATTCTGTCAGCCAGGGTGGATTTACCATGGTCAATATGTGCTATTATACAAAAATTTCTGATCTTACTCTGATCTACAGACATATATTTCGTTCTCCAAAATCAATTCATTTAATTACTGTCAGCGTTATATTTTACCACAACTTACAATTATGTACAAA
>CACYIR010000053.1 GCA_902774525.1 uncultured Lachnospiraceae bacterium | reverse complement strand
AGTTGAAAATGAGAGCCTGTGCAAGCTTATGATCGGAAATTATCAGAAATATCCGGAGGTTTATGAAGCCTATCGCTTAAGAAAAGGGGATGAATGGCTGCGCGGTCTTCTTACTACAAACCGTTCCGTATTCCAAAAGGCATTCGAAAACCACATGACCTGTGGCGCCTACGATGCACTCGTCTATTCGTTTGACTCTGTAGAAAGCATAGAGGCATATATAGACGAATGATCATTTGGTTAAGAATTCTGTTTTAGAAATAATCTCAGGTAAGAAATAATTAAGAAATTAAAAAGAAACAGGTTAAGACTTCCGTGTCTCATTGTTGTATATTAAGATCAACAAATGAGGCACGGATTTTTTCAATCAGAAAGGAAAACATACATGAATAAAGAAATAGTACTCACAGCCAAGGACTTATCTAAGACATTTTCTAACGAATCGGTACAGCAGCATGTACTTAAAAACCTGAATCTTAACATATATAAAGGCGATTTCACCGTAGTCATGGGCAACTCCGGATCCGGAAAGAGCACATTGCTCTATTCACTCTCCGGTATGGACAGACCTTCACTCGGAACTGTTACATATTACGTAAGTAGTGCTGAGAATAATAAAACGAAAGAAACCAAAGATAAAAACCATAATAACGCAGCAGGCAAAAGCGGCATCGAGATCTCAAAGTTCTCCAACGACAAGTTAGCCCTTTTCCGCAGGGATCACGCAGGCTTCGTATTCCAGCAGAATTACTTAAACGACTCCCTCTCGGCGTTAGACAACGTAATGATAAGCGGTCTTCTTAAAAACAAGGACAGAAGAGCATTGGCAGCCAAGGCCAAGGAGCTCTTAGGAAGAGTAGAGATAGGCGAGGGCGATTACAAAAAGTTCCCCACACAGCTCTCCGGAGGACAGCAGCAGAGAGTGGCAGTCGTAAGAGGCGTCATCAACGACCCCGAGGTGCTTTTTGCGGACGAGCCCACAGGAGCCCTCAACTCACAGAATACGACAAACGTACTTGATATCTTGACCGACTTAAATGCCAAGGGCCAGAGCATCGTCATGGTTACACATACCATCAAGGCAGCTGAGCGTGGCAACCGTATAATCTACTTGGCAGACGGCGTGATATCCGATGAATGCGACCTCGGCCCCTACATGGGCGACTACAAGGATGACAAGAATCCTGACCTGGAGAAAGCGATCGCCAGACACAGAAAACTTAAGGACTTCTTACAGGAGATGGGATGGTAATTAAAGGGGAAGGCTATAGCGAGAATAAAGGAGTTCAACTATGTACAAGATATTTTTCATAGCGAAAAACAACATAAAGCGTCAGAAGGGCGACATGATCACTTTCCTTATACTTACATGTCTCTCGGCAATCCTGATCTTTGACTGCCTCTCGGCACTTTTGGGACTGGGAAAAGTTCTTGATGATAAATTCAGTGAAGTTAACGGAGCGGATGTATACATGCAGGTCCGCGATAATGACAAAGCGGTATTCTCTGCGGATAAAGCATTTGCGGAAAGCCCCCATATCATAAAATATGAAAAGAACCCGGCAGCAGAATGGACCGCGGATTACAGGAATACCAAGGATGACGAGTACGAAACCTTTGATTATATAGTCCAGGATTTCAGTATCAAACACGAGATAATGGATATAAAACTGCCCGAGGGTCCGTTAGGCGAAAACGATATCGTTATCCCCTTCAATCTTAAAAACGAGTTTGAGATCGGTGATACCTTCGAGTTTAAATTTGAGGATAAAACTTTCAGGTTCAACGTAGCAGGATTTTCTGAGGATCCCATTTTCTGTTCGACCATGAACATATCAACCCATGTCATGTACATATCCGGCTCAAAAATGAAGGAGCTGGCAGACGCAGAAGTCGGGTTTGAAATGGGCTTTGTATATAAGGGCGTTGCCGACAGTGAAGTACTTAAGCAGGAAAACCTTGACTTAACTGATGTAGAAAAAGAAGTGGCTGACAATTTCAAGCTGGGACTTGTCGAGTGGGAAGAGAAAAATCCGGAATTAGCAAACAGCCCCGAGGCAACCAGCCTGTACAGTGCACGTTATATGCTGATCAACTGGGATACTATGAAAGGCGGAGATCAGATCGTTCCCAAGATCATTATGGCAGTAGTCCTGTTGTTCGCACTTATGGTACTTGCCATCGCATTGATCATCATTTCCTTCAGCATCAGGAACTTCATCAGAAGAAATATGAAAAATACGGGCATACTTGAAGCCGGCGGATACACCGTAGGACAGCTTAAAGCAGCTCTCGTGATCCAGATCACCCTGATAGCCTGCCTGGGCTCGGTGGCCGGTCTTGCGATCGCGATCGGAACATTTAATTACTTCGGAGATATATTGAGCTTCGTCATCGGACTTAGCTGGAACCAGCCGATCAACTGGCCCGTTGCCATCGCTACATTCATCGGTTTAAGCCTGCTTGTCTGCTTTGTCACACTCCTCATCAGCAGGCAGTATAACAGGATAACCGTACTTGACGCATTAAGAGGCGGCATCACCTCACATAATTACAAGAAAAACCTGTTTTCATTTGAAAACACCCCCGCTCCCGTACCGGTAGTTCTTTCCTTAAAGGACACCTTAGGGAGTCTTGGGAAAAATATCATACTCTGCTTTATCATTTTTATGTTATCGATATTCACGATAGTAGGCTTCGGATTAAACGAGAATTTCGGAAGAAATCCCGATGGCATGATCGACATGATGGGCTTTGAAGTAGGTAATATTATCGTATACGGGGACAACGGGATACTTGACGATATAAGGGAACTTCCTGAGGTTAAAAGTGCGTTTGGTCTGGCAAGATACGATATGAACGTGATATTTAACGGTAAGACAAAGCAGTACAATATTTACGTACACGACGACCCTGCGCAGACCACCAACACCAATATCATAGAAGGCAGGCTGCCCGAGGGTAATAATGAGATAATGGTGACCGCAGCTATAGCAGAGGACCTTTCGCTTAAGGTCGGAGATGTCGTAGAGGTAGAAAATGCCGGCAAAAAGGGTGACTACTTAGTGGTCGGTATCAACCAGAGAATGGAGCAGTTCGGACGTACCGGCATCATGACACTCGCCGCTGCCGAAAAGCTTCTGACTGCAGAACCTCATTTTTCAATATATGTAACAGGCAATGACGGTGTGACTTTCGAAACCTTAAAGGCAAAAATAGAGGAGATCGCGAAAACCAAAGGTCTTACACTTCAGTATACGGATTCTCAGAAAACCATGGAAACCACGATAAATTCGCTGGTAGCTACCATGAAGGCTTTATGTCTCGTAATCTGTGTGGTGACATTACTGGTAGTTGTATTCGTAGAGTCTCTGGTGATCCGTGCCAAGATCTCCAGGGAATGGCGCGGAATGGGCATCAGCAAGGCTTTAGGCCAGACTTCCGGCGGCCTCATCTCACAGATCATGCTTTCAAATATGCCGGCTATCCTTGTCGGAGGTATCATCGGAGCAGTGTTCTCGAGTTTAGTAGGTGCCTTCGGAGTAGAAACGGTATTCTCCGGTTTCGGCATCAAGAAAGTTTGTTTTGATATCCCGTTCGTGTACATGCTGGCTACAGTAGCAGGTATTGTGCTCGTAGCAGTCGTAACCTCGGGGCTTGCAGGGCTTAAGGTCAGGAAGCTCAATCCCGTGGAGATGATAACTGAGGAGTGATCCCCTTGTCATTCTGAGCGAAGCGAAGAATCTTAGTACACTAATACGGGGAGAGGGGATGGAGTATATCCCCGCACGCAGATAAGCGGATTTCGCGTGGACAGGGGCTGTTATAGTCTGTCACACAAATAGAAGGCCATGGCAATTACGCGAAATCCTTCCAGACGTTTTCGCATCGGGCAAAAGCGGCCCGATAAGATCGCGAAAAGTCTGCGCGGAGCGGACAGCGTGCGGAAATACACTCCATCCCCTCTCCCCTGTGCATGTATAAGGGAAGAAAAGAAAGAATGAAAAAACTTTGATTTTAACATAAATATAGGGTATAATTTAGTTATAAAGGCTTCCCCTTGAGGGGAAGCTGTCAGCTTTAGCTGACTGATGAGGTGTTTTATGCATTACAACTGCCTGATAGTCGACGATGAGGTCGAGCTTGCAAAGATGACAGCAGAATATTTTGAGATGTTTGATATTAAGACACAGTACGTGGATTCGGCTGTGTCTTGCTTTGATTTCTTAAAAGAGAATGAGACTGACATGATACTGCTCGATATTAATCTACAGGACGGCTCGGGATTTGAGGTGTGCAGGAAGATAAGGGAAGATTACCAGCTGCCGATCCTGTTCATCAGTGCGAGACAGAGCGATGACGATGTGCTTGTGGCATTGAGCATCGGCGGGGACGATTATGTGAAAAAGCCGTACAGTCTGTCCGTGCTTTTGGCTAAAGTAAAGGTCAATCTTAAACGAGTAGAACAGATAAAGAAACTGTCAGGAGAGGGAAACGCTGCAAGTGCAAAGGCAGACGTATCCGTTGAAAAAACATCTGCAACAGATGCAGGTGTGGCCGATTTGTCAGTAGCAACCGTGCAAAACACCGATCAACCGGCATCCGAAGAGATACTTCACCTCGATGCACCCACCATGTCCGTTATCTTAAACGGAAAACGTATCTCCTTAAAAGCCAAGGAGTTTGCACTTCTTAAGGCTCTCTATGACCATAAAAATACCATAGTGACCAAGGATCAGCTTTTTGAAGAGGTATGGGGCGACAGCTTTTACGGTGACGGAACGCTCAACGTCCACATCAGGAAGCTCAGGGAGAAAATGGAGCAGGATCCCAACAATCCCGAGTATATCAAGACCGTATGGGGGACGGGATATATTTTAGAAGTATAATACAGGTAAAAATATGAAAGCTATCAGGAAGATCATCATTATATATAGTGCTTTTATGCTGGCGGCATTGGGCGTAATGATCCTTTTGTGGAAAAACATGAAGGAAGTTACGAACAGTGTTGCTTCTTATAATGAGGAAGAACTGGCTCTTTATAAAAAGATCTGGAACAACTTAAATGCCAACTTAGAGCAGGGCCGGGACATGATGCTGAAATACGTCATCATATTCTGGGCGGTGCTTCTCGTGATAGGGATAATATTTATCCTGGTCATCCATCATTTTATGATAAAGCCCGTAAAAGAGATGGAAAACTTCGCATCCGAGATAGCAAAGGGCAATCTGGACGTCCCGCTTCCCATCCACCGCAACAACATGTTCGGCTCATTCACAGAGAGCTTTGACATCATGAGGGAGGAGCTGAAAGTTTCCAAGGAGCGTGAGTTTGAGGCGGAAAAAGCGAAACGCGAGATGGTAGCGGAGCTATCCCATGACTTAAAAACTCCCGTAGCCACCATCAGGGCTACCTGTGAGGTACTGGATCTTAAATACAAAAAAGAGATCGAGAAGACAGAGGAGCTCCTAAAAGAAAAAGATAATAAAGAAATAGAAGACCGTCTCACCAACTTAAAAGGCAACCTCGAAAAGATAGGCTACATATACAAAAAAGCCGACACGATCAACGAGCTGGTCGGAAGCGTATTCCGTGCCACACTCGATGACATGCAGGAGATAAAGATCGAGCCGAAGGAAAACGACTCCCTGATCATCGAAAGCTATTTCGCATCCTTAAAAGAATACGGCAACATCATCCTGGACAACCACATCCCGGAGTGCCTGCTTTTATTTGACAAGCTCCGCATGGAGCAGGTAATAGACAACATTGTCGGCAACTCCTATAAGTACGCGGGGACGGACATCCACGTTTCATTTGCCGAGACGGAGATGCTTTCCACAGCTAAAGGATCTAAGAATATTTTCATTAAGATCACCATACGTGATTCAGGTCCCGGAGTACCCGAGGAAGACCTGCCGCTCCTCACGGAGAAATTCCACAGGGGAGGAAACGCCGGCGACAAGCAGGGTTACGGCCTCGGCATGTACCTCGCCAACCACTATATGGAAAAGCAGGGCGGCGGCATGGAATATTACAACGATCACGGCTTTGTAGTCGAGATTTTAGTCCGAAAAGTTTAAATCATAACCAAAAAAATGCAATCCGTGACGAAAGGGTTGCATTTTCTTTTTGTTTCAATATAATCAAATTATCAACGTTGAAACAACGGATTAAAAGTCCGGAGTCGAAAGGAAGTGAAACATTGAAGGTCAGACTTTCAGTAAGTGAAAAAAGATACGAAGAAATAAAATCAGAACTCACCGGTCACGGTATAGACATAGATGATGACGCGGACCTCGAGCTCATAGAGAGAGCGGGAGGAGACGAGTACCTGAATGTAAAAAACGAAGTGGGAGACAGGCTCCGCATACCGGTAGCGGAGATCATATTTATAGAAAGCTTCGGCAGGAACATGGACGTGCATACGGAAAAGGAAGTATATAGAGCCACGGAGCGCATGTACGTCTTAGAACAGGAGCTCGCGGGCCGCGGATTTATAAGAGTCAGCAACTCATGCCTTGTAGCCCAAAAGAAGATAAAAAGGATAAAACCCGCCCTCTCAATGAAATACGTTTTGAAAATGGAGGACGGCTCCCTGGTGGACGTAACGAGAGGATATTATTACTCTTTCAGAGAACGACTCGGGATATGAAAAACTGAGTTTACCCTTAGGCTTCCCCTTGAGGGGAAGCTGTCAACGAAGTTGACTGATGAGGTGGAAAACTCCAACAGGCATGACAAATAAGAAAATGAAAGGAAAAACATATGAATACAGCAAGAATCGGTATATTGGTATTATTACTCGGACTGGTCCTCGCAGTCGCAGCGGGAGTAGTTATCGTTATAATATACAAAAGAAAAGTTAACAACGCATTAAAAGAGGAAAAAAGCAACGCACACATGAGGATACCGGCACCTGCCGATACCATGAACATCGTAGTAAAAGTGATAGTGATCGCACTTCTTATCTGGATCGCATTTTCGCTCCGTACCATCAGTGACTTAAGGCAGGATATCGCGAATATGCAGTCCAGTACCGCAAGCGAGATAATGTCTCTTTCAAACGAGATAAACATCTTAAGGACGGAGCTTGCCCAGGTAAACAACAAGGTAATGCAGTATAACAGCGAAGTAATATCGGTCGATGCAACTCATGACACATGTACGGTAAGGCACACATTACAGCTTAAGAGCTATGCGGATGACACAACAGTGATCTTACGCACTGGCAACGGAGAAGAGATACCTCTTACCCATAAAGGTGCAGGTATATTTGAAGCAGATGCAAAGACAGACATGTTTGCACAGATGATGGAGCCCACAACAGTAGCCATCAAAGAAGACGGAAAAAGCACAGTGGAAGAAGTTGAGCGATACTATGGTGATATCGTAAGCTACTACCAGCTGGTTATCCCTACGCTTAATGCAAGCGGCGCCTTCATATCATACGACGAAAGCAGCGTAAGCATACCCGACATCGTGCTTTTCCCTGAGTATAAGCAGTTATACAATATCTCTTCCGCTAAAATAATCGTGGAGCAGAACGAAAAAGAGATTGAGACCATAGATGTAACGGCAGATGTAAAGAAAAGTCTTGAAACATCATTTGGCGATGTGAACATACCCGTAAATAAACTCTATAACATAGCCGCAAAGGATACTTTCAAGGTAACCTTGATGATCACCACATCTGACGGATATACCTTAAAGCAGCTCATCACCGAGAAAAATGCCGAAAACAGACATACCTCCTTCGGCAACACATTCCAGATATTCGATCAGAACGGCTACCTTAAAGTTAACGCCTACCCTATGTACTAATAGTGATAGGGGTCAGGTACCATTAAAAATCTATAAACTTTAGCAATGAAAAACCCTCAGGCGGTGTGACAAGCACACTTCCTGAGGGTTATTTTTCAATCAGAGGGACGGTTCTCTGATTGATTTTGGCAGGCCGTTTTCTGGATGACAAATTATGGTTATTATGATACAATTACCGTATAAGGGGGTGACATAAATGTCAACACATGAAGAGAGAAAATGGGTATTTCAGGACACCTTAAACTGGATCAACGAAGACGACGATCTGGCATGCTCCATACCTAAAGCTAAAAAAGAAACAAGGGTTTACTTTGAGGATGATTATCCCGATTTTGACATATCGAAAGAGAAGGCTATGACCGTGACCGTCACGGGGGACAGAAGCTTCCAGGCCGCTATGCGCCTGCAGAAGGAAAATCCCGAAGCCAGGATAGCGGTAATGAATTTTGCGAATGCATTCCATCCCGGCGGAGGTGTGGCAAGCGGTATGAGTGCCCAGGAGGAGTGTCTCTGCCGTACATCTACGCTCTACCCGCTGCTCGACCGCATGACCTTAAGGAATTCATATTATAAGCATCATTATGACCTGAACACGCCGAAGTCATCGGATTCCCTCATATATACAAAGGGCGTCATCGTCTGCAAGACGGATGAGGACCTGCCGAAAAGGATGCCCAAGGAAGACTGGATAACAGTGGATATCATCACCATAGCGGCTCCCGACTTAAGACAGAAATCCAACTCCAAGATCCCTCTGGTAAATAACGGAACATACATGCACAACGCCGAGCTGTTCGGATATCATGTAAAACGTGCCATCCACATGCTTACCTGTGCAGCTGCCGAGAAGGCTGACATACTGGTGCTCGGAGCATTCGGATGCGGTGCATTCCAGAACGATCCCGAGGTGGTGGCAAGAGCTTTTAAGACCGCCCTGTCCGAGTTCCCCAAGGTATTTGACAAGATAGAATTCGCGGTATACTGCCCTCCCGGAGGAAGCAAGAATTTTGATGCATTTTCTAAATATTTAGGTTAAAACTTAACATCCGCAATGACGGTTCTCAAAAATCAATCAGAGAACCGTCCCGGTGACTAAAATGGAAAACACTAAGAAACCCGGCATATATAAAACCGTGGTCGAGCAGATATCGGGGATATTCGTCCCGATCATAAACTATCTGACGGCCGCGAGCATCATCAAGAGCGTGCTCATACTGCTGGCCGGAGCAGGCGTGCTCTCAAAAGATAACGGACTGTACATGGTCTTTTACGCCGTATCGGACGGATTCTTCTATTTCCTGCCCGTATTCTTAGCTATCACGGCATCGAAGCAGTGGAAAACAGACCTGTACATAGCACTGCTCATCCCTGTGGCGATGCTCTATCCGGACCTTATGGCGGTCCTTGAAAACGGCGGAACGCTGCCGTTTCTGGCATTTAAGATCCAGCCGGCGATATACCATTCCAGCGTCATCCCGGTCATATTGGGAGTGGGACTTCTCCATTTTGTGGAAAAGCCCTGTGACAAAGTGATCCCGGAGGCGGTGAGAGGCTTTGTAAAACCGATAATCTGCTGTCTCATAGTACTTCCGTTCACATTCCTTATATTCGGACCGATAGGGACCTGGATAGGCAATGCGCTGACGGACCTGTTCAACATACTCTATGATTGGAATCATGTCGCAGCGGGCATATTCATGGGCTTTATCATACAGCCGATGGTATTTGTCGGGGCACACTGGAGCATAGTACCCATAAGCATAGCAAGCATCGCGGCAAACGGTTACGACCTGCTGCTGCCCCTGCTCGGCGGCGCTGTATACGGGCAGTGCGGAGCGGCACTCGCCATGGCGATCATTTATAAGGATAAAGAGAAGAAAAATATATCATATCAGGCGGCTTTATCATCCGCGCTGGGAGTTACGGAGCCCGCATTGTTCGGTGTTACCATGAGGAATCCCAGGGCGATGCTGTCCGCATGTATCGCAGGAGCTGTAGGCGGCGGCATAGCAGGATTTGCGGGTTCGCAGTGCATGGCATTTGCATTCCCGAGCTTTGTGACCTGCATAGCGTACGCTGGCAACGGATTTGTACTGTTCCTCGTATCGATGGCAGTCGCATTCCCCATAGGACTCGGTCTCACACTCCTGCAGCGTAGGTGGATCTTACCGCCGGAGAAGGAGTGAAAGAAGCATATTGATATATGTATTCGGATATGTTATAGTTTAGACAGATACTAAAAGGCTTGATTATTACATAAAGGATGTGATTATTATGAAAAGCAATGCAGAAATAATTAAACAATTACAACTTATATGTAGTGCATATTCCGATATTTTGGGGAAGGTTATTCTATTTGGTTCATACTCCCGAGGTGAGGCCGGAGAAAAATCTGATATCGATTTATATATTGAACCTAAAGATATTTCAATGACTACAGAAAAATTTGGAAAAAATAAACGATATAAAGATTTTAAATATACCCTATACGACAGGTTTAATACAGAGTTTGATTTATTATCATATGGTGGCAAACGAGATATTTCTACCATAAAACGGAGCCCTTTGTGGAAGCAGATAGAAAAGGATGGTATTTTGATATATGACCAGAGATCAGAAGCTGTTTAAAGCACTGAACTGGCTGGAGTCCGGTAATACAAAGTAACAAAAA
>CACYIR010000052.1 GCA_902774525.1 uncultured Lachnospiraceae bacterium | reverse complement strand
CCTTGTAGCAGTGCTTTATTTAGGACAGCAGATATACCAGGGCATATTCGTGGACGACAATATATCACAGTTCACACATATCCTTGGAGGTATCACGGGATCGGTGATCGGATATAATCTGAATAAGAAATAGAAAAATGTCATCCTGTTTTTGCAGGATGACATTCTTTTTTAACTCGTCTTTTTAACTGCGGTCGGTGATATACCGAATCTCTTTTTAAAGAGCTTACTGAAGTGCCGACACTGTCGGCTATCTCGCGGACATTTAAGTCGGTGGAGGACTCTAATAGTTCCTTTGCCTTGTCCAGCCTGATATTTATCAGGTATCTTATGGGAGTATCACCCGTTACCATCTTGAATATCTTAGAGATATAGAAGGGGCTTACATACATGTTTTCCGAGATAAGCTCGAGGGATATCTTTTCTGCGTAATGCTCTTCGAAGTACAGGATGATCTCTTCCACGATCTTGTTCTTGTTGATGGACTCGAAGGCCACATGGCCGCCGGGCTCTCCTGGAAGCTGTTCGTCGCGGAGTACTGCCAGCATGTATTGCATAAGATAGGACTGCATCATGTAATATCTGCCGATCTTATATACATCATTTTCTGCGCTCATGGAGGTGCACAGCCTCATGAGCTTCTGCTTAAGTTCCGGACCGGTCTTGTATACAGGAAGGCTCCTCAGCATAAAGTGGTTAGGCTCCATACCGGTGAGACAGAAGTCAGATACACCGATGAAGAACTCATATGTAGGTGTATTTTTGTTGGCCACAAATGCCTGGTGGTAGCAGCCGGGATTAAATACCAAAAGGTCGCCTTCTTCCACATCATAGAAGGTGCCGTCTATTTTATATCTTCCTTTACCTGACATGATAAAAGCCAGCTCCACATGCTCGTGGCAGTGGTAGCGCTCTTCGTCCTTGGTACGCACACCCTTCCAGGTATAGAGAAAGGTCGGGTTAAAATCATAAGCTATAACGCTGTCTGTTTTCTGCATATGTACCTCCGTGGATTTATCGATTGTAAAGATTATAACATTAAAAATGACAAAAAACAAAGGTTTTTTTGTTTGACTATGATTGTTTTTTTTGAGATAATGAAAAAGGGTAAGCAGTGATAATTATAAGTGAGAGAAAACGGGATTATGAAAACAAAGAACCATATCGGACTTATGTACTTTATAGTACATTTTATAATTGAGATAACCTGTTATTATATAGCATTTTCGTATGTGAATGACGCACAGTTCATGATACTGGCGTTTCTTTATGATATGCTCGCGTTCATCCCCGAAGGCTTTTACGGGATGCTGAATGATATAGGCTTAAAGATACACTTCGGATATATAGGCATGATAATAGCCGGAACTGCGCTTCTGATGTTTGCATTTGATGTGAAGCCTGTTATAGCCATAGTGACCGTAGCCATAGGTAACGGCATGATACATGTGCAGGGAGCCCAGATGACTTTGAGGTCTTCCGGTGGGAAGATGTTCCCGAGTGCATTGTATGTGGCAGGCGGTTCCTTCGGCGTGGTTACCGGAAGGCTGCTGGCTACAGGCGGGGTATCTGTGGTGCCTGTAATCATCATACACTGCCTTATGATCATACCCATTATACTAGCTGATAAGCAGAAGGAGAAAGTGCTGGCGGGAGAGCTTGCTGATTACAACTATGCGGACGAGAAGACCGGGAGAAGTCTCGTGATAGGCATAGCTGTATGTATAGTAATACTGAGGGCCTATATGGGCAGTGTCGTTCCTACATCCTGGAATGATGATTCTGTGACGCTGATTCTTCTGTTTTCTTCCTTAGGACTCGGCAAAGCTCTCGGCGGGTACCTGATAGATAAGATAGGTATGAGGATTACGGTATTTATCAGTACCATATGTTCACTGCCGTTTCTGATATTCGGCGATAAGCTCATGGTGGTCTCCCTTATAGGTCTTATGCTTTTCAGTATGACTATGGCTGTGGCTCTGGGACTTCTGGTATCCGTTATGAAGGAGTACCCGGGTCTCGCCTTCGGACTGACCACGGTGGGATTGTTTTTCGGAGTATTTATCGCAGCATTTATAAAATTTGACGATCTGTTTATAAACTGCGTGAGCTTAGCTGTCATGACACTTATCAGCTACTTTGCATTAAGGCTTATAGTCCGGAAAGATAGGAAAAATGGAAGTAATTAGACAATTGGCTTTAACCCTTGCACTCACATTGGTCATCGAGATAACGCTGGCGGTGCTGTTAAAGGTAAGAAGTACTTTTGACATCATATTTTTGATATTGATCAACTGTATAACCAACCCGACCGTAAATGTCATATACGGCCTTATAATAGGGTGTACCGATATAGAGGCGTGGAGTTTCGCGGGCTGGGTGGTCGTGCTCATACTTGAGTTTCTGGTATGGATAGCAGAAGCGTTAATGATAAAGAAGCTGTTGGAATATAAGAGGATAAAGCCGATGCTGTTATCGTTGATACTTAATGCATCTTCGTTCCTGATCGGGCTTGTTATATTTTAAAGGCGGTGAGATTATATATGAGATTACGTTTTTTCCTGGATATAATACCGTATGATCCGAAAGAAGAGACATATACATGGGGACCGGAAAAAGAGGCTATGACAACAACAGCCGCTAATTGGGCTGATCCTGTGATTTTTGCACTGATATTTGTCGTATTCTGTGTTTTGACTGCGTTGACGGTACATGATCTGTTGCTGTATAAACGCAAGGAATTATATCCGTCGGGTAAACCAAAGGTATCACAGAAAAGGCTGAGGATAGTTCTTATTTTGGATGTGGTTTTTGTGATAGCAGCAGTTTTGGTTTTCGTTTTAAGGGGATAAGGATTAAAAGGAGAAGTATATGGGGCATTTTCTTGACATGGTGAATCCGGGAGGATTGGTGACGATCCTTATTGTACCGTTGATCGCATTGATAATTGTGGTGGTCATGGCGATCATTATCATTCACGAGGTTGTTACCTACAAGAAGGATAAGAACGCAGATTCTGATGTCAGTAAGGTAAGCCCAAAAGATTGGGCAGAAAATCGAAATGAAGAAAAAGATATTGACAATTAGGGCAAAATGTACTAATATTCGTTCTATGTATAAGCAAAAACGATGATGGAGACAGTAGCGCGTACAGGAAAAGCACAGTGAGCCTGCGGCAGTGGAAAGCAGGTATGAGTACTTACGAGGTGAACATCACTCCGGAGTTTTATGACTGAACCGGCAGTAGGTCATAACGGTTTCCCCCGTTACAGGGATCGGCATGAAAGTGGAGAGTGCCTGTTTTTTCAGGTCTTTTTACGGAGTGCTTACAAAATAGGTGGTTAAAATACGGCGGCTGTATTCCTGTTTTGGAGTAGAGCCGCTTACTTTTTTAGAGGAGGAAAGAATATGTTCAAAAAAGTTACCACCGACATGAATTTTGTCGAGAGAGAAAAACAGGTGGAGCAGTTCTGGAAAGATGAAGATATCTTTAAGAAAAGCATGAAGCTCCGCGAAGGCTGCCCTACATACACCTTCTATGACGGACCGCCTACAGCAAACGGCAAGCCGCACATCGGCCATGTACTTACACGTGTAATAAAGGATATGATCCCCAGATACCAGACCATGAAGGGCAAGTTTGTACCCCGTAAGGCAGGCTGGGATACACACGGACTCCCCGTAGAGCTTGAAGTAGAGAAGCTCTTAGGCCTTAACGGCAAGGACCAGATCGAGCAGTACGGTATGGAGCCCTTTATCAAGAAATGTAAGGAATCCGTATGGAAATATAAGGGAATGTGGGAGGATTTCTCCGGCACGGTAGGCTTCTGGGCAGACATGGACAACCCTTATGTTACATACGATAACAACTTTATAGAGTCAGAATGGTGGGCACTTAAAGAGATCTGGAACAAGAATCTCCTGTACAAGGGCTTTAAGATCGTACCTTACTGCCCCCGCTGCGGAACCCCTCTTTCAAGTGCAGAGGTTTCCCAGGGATATAAGACAGTTAAGGAGCGTTCTGCGGTAGTAAGATTTAAGTGTGTGGGTGAGGATGCTTACTTCCTTGCATGGACCACCACACCCTGGACACTTCCTTCAAACGTAGCACTCTGTGTTAACCCTGACGATACATATGTTAAGGTTAAGTGCGTAGACGGCTATACATATTACATGGCTGAGGCACTTCTTGATACCGTGCTTTCAAAGGCTAAGCCCGCTGACGGGGCAGAAGTGGCAGAAGGCGCTAAGCCTTATGAGGTGCTTGAGACCTATAAGGGCAAGGACTTAGAGCGTAAGGAATATGAGCCTTTATTTAACTGTGCCAAGGCAGTGGCTGACAAGCAGGGTAAAAAGGGCTTCTATGTAACATGTGACGATTACGTTACCATGTCAGACGGTACCGGTATCGTTCATATAGCTCCCGCATTCGGTGAGGATGATGCGAATGTAGGAAGAAATTATGATCTTCCTTTTGTACAGCTGGTTAACGGCAAGGGCGAGATGACAGAGGATGCTCCCGCAGCAGGCATGTTCGTTAAGAAGGCCGATCCTGAGATCTTAAAGCTCCTTGACGCAGAAGGCAAGCTGTTCGACGCTCCCAAGTTTGAGCATGAATATCCTCACTGCTGGAGATGTGACACTCCTCTTATCTACTATGCAAGAGAGTCATGGTACATCAAGGAAACAGCAGTAAGGGATGACCTTATAAAGAACAACAATACAGTTAACTGGATACCCGAGTCCATCGGCAAGGGCCGTTTCGGCAACTGGCTTGAGAATATCCAGGACTGGGCTATATCACGTAACAGATACTGGGGTACTCCTCTTAATATCTGGGAGTGTGAATGCGGTCACTTGGAGTGCATCGGTTCACGCGCGGAGCTTGCTGAGAGAAGCGGCAACCCCGACAATGCAAATGTAGAACTTCACAGACCTTATATAGATGAAGTTACCTTCACCTGCCCTGACTGCGGAAAAACCATGCACAGGGTACCCGAGGTTATAGACTGCTGGTTCGATTCAGGTGCCATGCCTTTCGCACAGCATCATTATCCTTTTGAAAACAAGGATCTCTTTGAACAGCAGTTCCCGGCAGATTTCATCTCCGAGGCGGTAGATCAGACAAGAGGATGGTTCCATTCACTTATGGCTGAGAGCACACTCCTCTTTAACAAGAGCCCTTACAAGAACGTAGTCGTACTCGGACTTGTACAGGATGAGAACGGCCAGAAGATGAGTAAGTCCAAGGGCAATGCGGTAGATCCTTTTGATGCGCTTGCTAAGTTCGGTGCAGATGCTATCCGCTGGTACTTCTACATCAATTCGGCACCCTGGCTGCCCAACCGTTTCCACGACAAGGCAGTGCTTGAGGGCCAGAGAAAGTTCATGGGCACCCTTTGGAACACCTACGCTTTCTTCACACTTTATGCAAATATAGATAACTTTGATCCTACAAAATATACACTTGACTATGCTCAGCTTCCGGTTATGGATAAGTGGCTGCTTTCACGTCTTAACTCTACGGTAAAAGAGACAGACGAGAACCTGGCTAACTACCGTATCCCCGAGGCAGCCAAGAGCTTACTTTCATTCGTAGATGAGATGAGTAACTGGTATGTAAGACGCTGCCGTGAGAGATTCTGGGCTAAGGGCATGGAGCAGGACAAGATCAATGCTTACATGACATTATATACAGCTCTTGTTACCATCTCCAAGGCTGCAGCACCCATGATACCTTTCATGACAGAGGATATCTACAGAAACCTTGTAGTAGGTGTGGATGCTAATGCTCCCGAGAGCATACATCTCTGTGACTATCCGGTATGTGATGAGTCTATGGTAGATAAGCAGCTTGAGAAGGATATGGAGCTCGTACTTGAAGCGGTAGTTATAGGACGTGCATGCAGAAACGAAGCAAATACCAAGCAGCGTCAGCCTTTATCTAAGATGTATGTTAAGTCCAACAACTCTTTAAGTGAATTCTATCAGGATATCATTAAGGATGAGCTTAACGTTAAGGCTATAGAGTTTACCGATGACGTATCCGGATTTACAAACTATACATTTAAGCCTCAGTTAAAGACTTTGGGCCGCAGATTCGGTGCAAGACTTAATGCGTTAAAGGAAGTACTTGCATCTCTTGACGGTTCCAAGGCTTTTGCAGAGCTTAACGAGAAGGGCAGCATCACCGTAGAGGTAACAGGTGAGACTGAGGTATTGGAGAAGGATGACCTCCTTATCGAGGCTGCTAAGCGTGAGGGCTTTGTATCCGGCGAGGATAACGGCATCACCGTAGTACTTGATACCAATCTTACTCCCGAACTTATAGAGGAAGGCTTCGTAAGAGAAGTTATCAGCAAGGTACAGACCATGCGTAAGGATTCCGGCTTTGAGGTTATGGACAGGATCACGGTATACGTATCCGGCAACGATACCATCAAGGCTGTATGTGAAAAGAACGAAGACAGCATAAAGAAGGTTGTATTGGCGGACGAAATCGTGTATAATAGTACGGACGGCACCGTGAAGGATTGGAACCTTAACGGGGAAGATGTAACACTCGGTGTAAAGAAGAACTAAAGGAGATTTGCTATGAAGCTTAACAAGAAGGAATTCAAGGCCAGCGTAGAGAACTATCTGATGACTCTCTACCGCAAGGCACCCGAAGAGGCTACCAAGCAGCAGATGTTCCAGGCTGTTTCCTATGCCATTAAGGAGTACGTAGTCGATGACTGGTTTGAGACACATAAGGAGTTCGAAAGAAAGGACGGTAAGATCGTTTACTACATGTCCATGGAGTTCCTTATGGGTAGAGCTCTCGGTAATATATTGATCAATCTTAAGGCAAATAAGGAAGTTGCAGCGGTTCTTGATGAACTCGGATTTGATCTTAACTCTATAGAGGATGAAGAGCCGGATCCTGCACTCGGAAACGGCGGTCTGGGCAGACTTGCGGCATGTTTCCTTGATTCGCTTGCAACCCTCGGCTATCCCGCATGCGGATGCGGTATCCGTTATAAATACGGTATGTTCAAGCAGAAGATAGAGAACGGTTTCCAGGTAGAGGTGCCCGATAACTGGCTTAAAGAGGGATATCCTTTTGAGATGTGCGATCAGGAAAACTCACAGATCGTCAAGTTCGGCGGATATGTCCGCATGATCAGAAAGGATGACGGAAGGGAGTACTTCATCCAGGAGGGTTACAGCTCCGTAGAGGCAGTTCCTTACGATATCCCGATAGTAGGTTACAACAACCATTTTGTAAATACTTTACGTATCTGGGATGCAAGAGCTATCGATACATTCCAGCTTGATTCGTTTGACAAGGGTGATTACCACAAGGCTGTAGAGCAGCAGAACCTGGCCAACACCATCGTTGAGGTTCTTTACCCCAATGATAACCACTATGCAGGCAAGGAGCTCCGTTTAAAGCAGCAGTATTTCTTCGTATCGGCATCCGTACAGCTTGCCGTAAAGAAATACTTAGAGCATCATGATGATATAAAGAAGCTGCCCGAGAAGGTATGCTTCCAGCTGAATGATACACATCCTTCCGTTACCGTGGCAGAGCTTATGCGTATCCTTATGGATGAGCATTATCTTACATGGGACGAGGCATGGGATATCACTACAAGAGCGTGTGCATATACCAACCACACCATCATGTCAGAGGCACTCGAGAAGTGGCCTTTGGAGCTTTTCTCAAGGCTTCTTCCCAGAATCTACCAGATAGTTGAAGAGATCAACCGCCGCTTTATCCGTGAGATACAGGTTAAGTTCCCCGGCGATTATCATAAGATTGAGAAGATGGCTATCGTTTACGACGGACAGGTACGTATGGCAAATCTTGCCATAGTAGGCGGTTTCTCGGTAAACGGTGTTGCCAAGCTTCATACAGAGATACTTAAGAACCAGTCATTAAAAGAGTTTGCCGATTACTTCCCCGGCAAGTTCAACAACAAGACCAACGGTATCACACAGCGTCGTTTCCTTCTTCACGGAAACCCGCTGCTTGCTGATTGGGTAACCGAGAAGATCGGTGCCGACTGGATCACAGACCTTTCGAAGATGGATAAGTTAAGTCTCTATGCAGATGACGAAAAGGCACAGCACGAGTTCATGAACATCAAGTACAAGAACAAGGTAAGACTTGCCCAGTATATCTTAGAGCATAACGGTATCGAGGTTGATCCGAGATCTATATTCGATGTTCAGGTAAAGCGTCTGCATGAGTACAAGCGTCAGCTTCTTAACATCATGCACGTCATGTATCTGTATAATGAACTTAAGGCTAACCCCGAGATGGACTTCTATCCGAGGACCTTCATCTTCGGTGCAAAGGCTTCAGCAGGTTACCGCAGGGCCAAGGCCATCATCAAGCTCATCAACAGCGTGGCAGATGTAGTAAACAACGACCCCGTTATCCGCGGCAGGATAAAGGTTGTATTTATAGAGAACTACCGTGTATCGAATGCGGAGATAATATTTGCAGCATCCGATGTATCCGAGCAGATATCTACAGCGTCCAAGGAAGCATCCGGTACAGGTAACATGAAGTTCATGCTTAACGGTGCCATCACCTTAGGTACCATGGACGGTGCAAACGTAGAGATAGTTCAGGAAGTAGGTGAGGAGAACGCGGTTATCTTCGGACTTTCAGCACAGGAAGTTATTAACTACGAGAACAACGGCGGATATAATCCCAAGGAGATCTACAACACCGATACAGAACTCCGTATGGTCATGACTCAGATGATAAACGGCTACTACTCACCTCAGAATACCGAACTGTTCAGAGAGCTTTACAACTCGCTCTTAGAGCAGAACGGCGGAGAGAGAGCTGACCAGTACTTTATCTTAAAGGATTTCCGTTCCTATGCCGATGCCCAGAAGAGGATAGAGGCTATGTACAGGGATGAGTCCCGCTGGGCTAAGTCAGCTATGCTGAATGTGGCAAAGTGCGGCAAGTTCTCATCAGACCGTACCATCGAGGAGTACGTACAGGATATCTGGCATCTTGAGAAGCTTACAGTTAAACCCGGCAAATAAGTCATCGAAGATGACGCAATGAGCCGTCGGTTTAACGTATGCAAAGATCACTTGACGAAACAAGCACAAAGTGCGCAGCTGAGTCTAGTGAGCCACTGCAAGGTTAAACCCGGTAAATAATTAATATAATTACAAGACAGGAAGGCGTTAAATGTGTCTTCCTGTCTTTTGTTTTAACTTTACTTAAACTTAAAAATGTGGTAAAATAACGTTGCTGTCTGTAACCTTAATACGGACGGGGAGAAGGAATGATATATGCCGTATTTGTTAAGTTATACAAGAAAACCTATAGATAATATCATATATGATGCCAGGCTTGCTTACAGCATGCATATAGCGGTAAGTGCTGACGGTGTAAGATACAGGGCACTTAACCACAATTCGGGCGTGCTGTTCGGGAAAGCTACGGAAAATCCTGACGGTTCGCTTAATCCCAAGGCTCTTAAAAAGCCTTATATTTTAAAGGATGGGGACTCCTTTAAGATCATAGCGCTCCGTACTGCGGGAGACGGTGAGTCAGATCCCGAGATAGACAACGGCATCAAAGCCATATTTGAGGATAATGAGGGTAAGAGCGGAGAGTCCGCATATACACCGGTAAGGTATACGACTAAGGACTTCCTGATATATTCTGAGCCTGAGGTCATAGCTCCGGACGAGTATCTTAAGGCTACTGCCGGGGTAAGGAGCACGTGTGTATGGTCCTCGCTTTCCGAGACCGCGCTTAAGGGCTGTGACGGGATAGAAGGCGTGATACCCTGCTGCGTGGTTGAGATAAGCGATGAACTTTTTGACAGGCTGACAAAGAAGCTTACGACTCCTTACAATACAGGAGTGAGCTTCCCGGAGAGCATTACCGTAAGCTCGGCAGAGGAGCTTAAGGATTATCGTGCGGTATCATCCTACAGTGACGGGTCTACTGCTCTTCGGAGTGTGGACTGGAACCTGGACGGGATAGATTTCGGAGTACCCGGGGATTATCTGCTGTCGGGCAGGATCCGCCAGGAGCATTTTGAGTTCCCGATAGCTTTAAACCGTGCAGACCCCTGCATGATAAGGTGGAACGGGAAGTACCTGTTTATAGCGACCAATGACGCCGACGGCAATCATACGCTCTATATCCGCGAAAGTGAAAACTTAAAAGACATAGCTTCAGCCGATGAGAAGCTTATCCTTGATTCGGACACATATGAGAATATAAAGGGACTCCTTTGGGCGCCCGAATTCCATGTGATAGGTGACAGGTTATATATATTCTTTGCATGTACTCCGGGTGAGTTTTTCTGCGAGGAATCCCATGTGATGTACCTTAAGAAAAACGGCAATCCTTTAAACAAAAAGGACTGGAGTAAGCCGAAGAGAGTGGTTAAGGCCGACGGTTCCGACATATGTGAGGCGGGCAAAGAGATAACTCTTGATATGACCGCTTTTTCCTGGGAAGGGAAATGGTATGCGGTATGGTCCGAGAGACAGTTTTTACCTAAGGACTTAGGTGCATGGCT
Organism: uncultured Lachnospiraceae bacterium; assembly: GCA_902774525.1. Lineage (GTDB taxonomy): Bacteria > Bacillota > Clostridia > Lachnospirales > Lachnospiraceae > RUG11977. The sequence continues at coordinate 509 of CACYIR010000052.1, read as the reverse complement.
CTATATAGCGGAGCTTAATCCGGAAAAGCCCTGGATGCTTAAAAGTGAGCCTAAGGTGCTTTCTAAGCCCGAACCCGGCTGGGCAAACAATCATACATTTGTGGATGAAGGACCGTTTGCGCTTCCTGCGGAGAACAAGCTGTTCCTTACATTTTCCGCCGCTGCGGTAGATACATCTTATGTAGTGGGACTGTTGCAGATAGAAAAGGGTAAAGATCCTTTAAAACGGGAAAATTGGAGAAAGACAGAGTATCCGATACTTACATCGAGGAGCGTACCGGGAGAATACGGTACCGGTCACAATGCATATATGATCGATGAGGACGGAACGATATGGAATACATATCATGCGCGTCCGGGCACAGAAGCTCCGAGGAGCAGCGGTATAAGGAGGGTCCATTTTGATATGGACGGAGAGCCGGTACTTGATATGACCGAGGATCTGGATGTCAATCCGATATTCGGGATAGTGAAGACGAGGCTGATAGTGAAGTAATGGAGGAAGAAAA
>CACYIR010000051.1 GCA_902774525.1 uncultured Lachnospiraceae bacterium | reverse complement strand
GGTGGTGCATAAGGATGATGCTATAGCAGGGGAACTCAAGACCTTAAGGGAAACACTTGACACCGCTATGAACAATATCCGTGAAAGTGTACATGATATAAGGGATGAGGCTATAGATCTCGAGGCTGCCATAAATGAGATGGCGGAGCCTTTAAAGCAAAAGTTTAGATTGAACATTGAATTTGATGCGGATAAAAGGGTAGTAAATAAAGAGATCAAATATGCTGTGATCAATATTGTCAAAGAAGCTGTATCAAATATAATAAAGTACAGTAAAAACGAAAATGTGCATATCAGATTTGACGAACATCCTTCGATGTATCAGCTGATAATACACGATTTCGGGAATACCGGAGATACAGCGGGACCCGTTCCGGACGAAAAAGGGTTTGGCAAGAAGAAAAAGATTTCAAAAGATGTTGAGAAAAGCAACGGGATGGGCCTGGAAAACATCCGTACCCGTGCCGAACAGCTTGGCGGTCAGGCTAATTTCTCAAACGATAACGGATTCAGGATATTTGTCAGGATCCCCAAGGAGGTTTAAATGCGCGTACTTATAGTGGATGATGATAATCTGGTGGCGATGAGCCTTAAAACCATACTTTCGTCCGACAGTGAGATAGAAGTGGTCGGTACCGGAAGTGACGGTGCTGAAGCTATAAAGCTTTATGAAGAAAAGGATCCGGATGTGCTGCTTATGGATATCAGGATGAGCGGGATGTCAGGTCTTGATGCGGGTGCTGAGATATTAGGCAAGCATAAGGACGCAAGGATACTGTACCTTACCACATTCAATGATGACGAGTATATCATAAAGGCTATATCCATCGGAGCCAAGGGCTATATCATCAAGCAGGATTTTGAAAGTATTATCCCTGCGGTAAAGACGGTTTATAAAGGACAGAGTGTATTCGGGAATGCCATAACCGAAAAACTTCCCGGTATCATAAACAAGAAAAAGACTTTTGATTATGAATCCTTTGGTATCACACCCCAGGAGAAAGAGATAATAGAGGAGATAGCAAAGGGTCTTTCCAACAAGGAGATAGCGGATAAACTGTGCCTGTCCGAAGGAACGGTAAGGAACTATCTGAGTAACATATTGAGAAAACTGGACTTAAGAGACAGGACCAATCTGGCAATTTTCTATTATCAAAACAGGTAGCCCGGTCGGTTTATACCGGTATAATTTGCTTTAGATACAGTTTATTATCGGGAAAAATATGATATAGTGATTATAGTAGCAATAAAAGGGGCAGGACCGGCAGAAGTTGACATTTCTGCAATTATTGGCTACAATGTGTTAGAATCTTAAGTAGGGAGGTACTTGCGTATGAAAAATAAAAACATGATCTGCAGGGTGATAGGAGCGATAATGATCCTGGTCGGCGTAGTATTGTTTGCACTTTCTATTAAGGTTAATTCAGGTTATGGCTATGGTTTCAGATTTGTCAGATGGGGAAATGTAAACCTTGGTGCAGTACTTATAGTACTTCTTGTATTTGAGGTTGTAGCTTATGTGGCTTTGTACAATATCCAGCCGTGGATGCAGATACTTAAAGTAGCAATGCTCGGTACGGCAGTGGTATTCGGCATAGTATTCATCGTATCCCTGAACTTCTACTTCGAGAGAATGAGCCTGCTTCAGTTTATAATATATCTCGGACTCATCGGTATCGGTGCAGGATTACTTATAAGAGGCAGACTTGCAGACAGAAAAAAAGATGCTGAAAAGGATTCTGAAGAATAATTGATAATAGTTTTAAAACCGGTAACGGAAAAATCCGCTACCGGTTTTTTTATGCAAAATGATAATCAGTTGAGAAAAACATCTAAAAACAATTATAAGTAGAAAAAACGAAAAAATTCTATCTAAAATAAAATTATAGTAGAATAAAACTATGGCACACAACCGTAAATTGTGTTATACTGTGGTCAAATCAAAGGAAAGTTGAATTCAATTTCTCGAACAACCGACAGGAGGTATATGAAATGGCAAAGATAACAAATGTTTTTTCAATTAATTTACAGGCATTAAGAAAGAAAAAGGGTGTAACACAGGAGCAGCTGGCATCATATTTAGGAGTCAGTCCTCAGGCGGTATCTAAATGGGAGAACGGAAGCTACCCGGAAGGCGACCTTCTCCCTAAGATATCGGAATACTTTGAGGTTTCCATATCGTATCTTTACGGTCAGGAATCGGAAAAAAAGAGTTTTGAGCAGATGGTTCTTGATGAACTATACACGTTGAATGAAAAAGAAAGTCAGACAGGCGGATGCAATCATAAAGATTATTTCGAAAAACTTCTGGATATTGTCTGGGCCGGACAGATAGCCTGCTGGAAAAACAATAAATACTATTATAAAAGGGGAGTACCGGAAAAGGGAGTGCGTACGGCTTCGGTTATCTCGGATGATGCAGGTTTCGGATATTTTAATCTTAATGTGGAAAAACAATACTATGCATTGGTTAAAGAACCTGAAGACGGATTTATGAGCAATATAAAACTGTCGGAGGAGCTACGAACATTTTTCAGGACGCTCAGTGAACCGGGAGTGTTGGAAATCCTTTTCTTCCTTATGAGTGAGCGATGGAATGAGGCAGTATCGGTATCTACATTATCCGAGATTGTAGGAATGGAAGAAGAAAAGGTACAGAAGATAATGGACCGGATGGTAGCAGCTGACAGCTCCGGAAAAATAATAGCATGTATAAATGTAGTAAGGGCGGATGGCAAAGAAAAAGCCTACAGTATAGAGCAGAGCGGAGTAGTACCTTTTATAGTGATGCTCTTAAGCGTGAATAGTCTGATGTATCCTCCATACGGATACACAATGCAGATCAGTAACAGATCCAAAGCATGGTTTGACAGGGACAAAGTAGTAGAAATGATAAAAGAGGTTAGAAATGGCAGAGTATAAAGAAAGTAAAGACAATCCGCTCCACAGAGAATTCGGGCTATGGAGCAATACAAAGTATGTACTCGGAAAAGCAAAGAAATACTGTGCATCCGCATTGGTACTTGCGGCTATAGGCATGGTAGCTTCCTCAATACTTCAGTATTTCTGGGGTGTGTTTGGAAAGTATGTGCTGGATATTATAGAAAACGGAGCAGATAACGAGGCAAAATGGCACAATCTTATAATGTTTTTGCTGGTGGCAGGTATTATAACCACGGTGCTTATCGTAAGCAATACAATATCAGGTTCGCTTACATGGTATAAGTACATCGATATCCGTATGCGTGTTATAAGCGAAAGAGTAAACAGGGTACTGGGACTTAACTATGAGATTTTGGAAAGACCGGATGTGCTTGATATGCATGAACGTGCCTTGGAAGCCTGCAATGACAATCAAAACGGTTTTGAAGGAATGCTGCATATCATACCGGAACTGGGACAGAATCTTCTCACGGTCATAGTTACATTTGTGGCCGTTACGGTACTCGACTGGAAACTGATAATCTGCCTTGTGATCCTGGCAGTCATACAATTTCTTTATTACAGAAAAATAGTAAAAAAAGACAAGGAAGAAGTCTGGGATAAGCTTTCACCGATATGGCGTAAGATCGGTTATATGTCCAGGGTTACTCAGGACTTTGAGTACGCAAAGGATATCCGTTTATTTGGGTTGAGCAAATATCTGGTAAATAAGCAGAAGAAGATATTCCGTGAAAAAGAAGAAAGAATGGACAAACATTATAATATGTGGTCCGGACATGCATATTTTGCGGGGCTCGTTACACTGATTGCCAAAGGACTCGTATATGCGGTACTTTTTTATGCGGTTATTAAGAAGGACCTTACGATAGGTAATTTTACTATGTTCCTTGCATTATCGACCGCTTTTTCACAAAGCCTGCCGTTTTTACTGTTAAGATTCGGTGATTATAAGAAATGCTCTCTCCGAGTTGATGACTTACGAACATTCATGGAGCTGGATATAATCAAAAAGGAAGAGACTATACCCCTTCCTGAGGCAGATGCCTATACTATAGAGTTTAAAGATGTAAGCTATAAATACCTTAAGGCAGAAAACTACGCATTAAGACACCTGAATTTGAAAATAAATGCGGGTGAAAGGCTGGCGGTGGTAGGGCTTAACGGAGCCGGAAAAACTACCATGATAAAACTGCTGCTCCGTCTGTACGATCCGACGGAAGGCGTGATCACACTGAACGGCGTAGATATAAAGAAATATGACCGCGAGGACTATTACAAGCTGTTTGCACCGGTATTCCAGGATGTAGAAACATTTGCATTCCCCATAGCGGAAAATGTATCCATGAAAACCGCTGCGGAAACCGATAAGGAAAAGGTAGCAAAGGTGCTGGAAGAAGCCGGACTTTCGGATAAAATAGCAACGCTTAAACACGGGATAGATACGTATATCACAAATATCGTAGAAGATGACGGAATAGATCTGTCCGGAGGCGAGAAGCAGAAGCTGGCTTTAGCAAGGGCTCTTTACAAGGGAGCTAAAGTCGTTGTACTTGACGAGCCTACTTCGGCGCTTGATGCTATAGCCGAACAACAGTTATACGAACGCTTTGACCGGATGATAGGAAAGAAGTCGGCTGTGTATATTTCACACAGACTTGCATCCACAAGATTCTGCGATAATATAGCAATGTTTAAAAACGGCGAGATGATAGAATACGGTACCTTCGACGAGCTCATGGATAAAAACGGGGAATATGCAAATATGTTTAATATCCAGGCTAAGTACTACAACGAAGCAGAAACACCGGATATGTTGTCTGAAGACGCACCTTCCTTAGCACATGAAGGCTAAAGAAGGAAGTTACAAAAGGAGTTAAAATGTCAAAGAAAGATTTATCAAAGACAAAAGATAAGGATAAAAAAGAATTGTCCTCAAGAGAAAAGGTGATGCCGGTATTAAAGCTGCTTTTCTCCATAACGGCTAAGAAATTCCCGCTCTTTTTCCCTCTTGAGACAGTAAAAACGGTCATAACCGCGGTAAGAGCACTGCTGCCTGTCATAGTATCTCCGATGATAATTGATGAGCTTATCGGCGACAGGGATGTAAAAACACTTATAATCCTTGCTACGGTCCTTATCGGAGGAGAATTTATAATAGGTGTTATCCTTGAGAGGATCAGCAATCAGCTGATGAAATATCAGCAAAGACTGGATAATCATTTTAACATGCTTACTGGTCTTCATTCCATGGAGCTGGATTTTCAGCTGACAGAGGACAAAGAGGCACTCGATCAGGTGGAAAAAGCCAGGACCGGTATGGACTGGTATTCGGGCGGTGCGTATGGTATCGCGGAGCAGATATTCGGCTTTGTATCAAATGTACTCCGTGTATTCGGACTTGTAACGATAATAAGCCTTAATGCACCTTTGCTTTTACTGGTCATCCTTGCTTATGTGATCATAATGGGATTTGTATCGGCCAAAAACAACAAGATCGGTTTAGAGGTCTATAAGAAGCTTGCCAAGATCAACAGACTGTTCGGATACTTTGGATGGAATATAGTTGATTTCAGATACGGTAAGGATATAAGGCTGTATGATGCACGGAAAATGATGGTGGACTGCTGGGACAGAAATTCCGATGCAAGTAATGCACAGTGGAAGTGGCAGGCTGAAACCGGTATGAAATACTATCTTATCGGAAACATAGCAAATATCATAAGGATGATGGGATCCTATCTTTATGTCGGATTCCTTGCCATAAAAGGAGTGTTCTCACTTGGAGTACTTGTACAGATGATACAGGCAGCTGATGAGTTAAATAATACTCTCGGCGGACTGGTAAGCAATACCCAGGAAATACTGAAGCGCTGCAATTATGCATATGAATTCGTACTGTTCATGGAATATCCCGAAGCATTGGAAAAGGGAGAAAAAGCTGTGGATAACGAGATCCGCGAAATAGAGTTCAGAAACGTGTCTTTCAAGTATCCCGGTACCGACAAGCTGATACTTGACAATATCAGTATAAAGATAAGATCCGGAGAACACTTATCCATAGTAGGTCTTAATGGTGCTGGTAAGACGACATTTATAAAGCTTCTCTGCAGACTCTATGATCCTACATCCGGAGAGATCCTTGTAAACGGAGTCAATATCAAGGAATACGATTATCAGCAGTATATGGCTCTTTTTGCACCGGTATTCCAGGATTTCAGGCTCTTTGCATTTCCTATAGAGGAGAATATAACTCTCGTTGATGAGGATGATAAAGAATATTATACCGGCGATGAGGCCGAGAGGATAGAAAAGATCATCGAGATGGTTAATCTTGCTCAGATGATGGAGAAACTTGAAAAGGGCAGAAAGACAACACTCTTTAAATATTTTGAAGAGAACGGCATCGAGCCTTCAGGCGGTGAACAGCAGAAGATCGCCATAGCCAGGGCACTTTATAAGAGCTCACCTGTAGTTATCTTAGACGAGCCTACGGCGGCCTTGGACCCTATAGCGGAGTATGAGATATATAAGCAGTTCCATACTTTGGTAGGTGACAAGACAGCATTTTATATCTCACACCGGCTTTCGTCCTGCAGGTTCTGTGATACCATAGCTGTATTCTCCGAAGGAAAGATAGCTGAGTACGGCAACCATGATACACTGATCAAGATGGCCGGCGGCATCTATGCGAAGATGTTTGAAGCTCAGGCACAGTATTACCGTTAAAGGATAGTTTTCAGTATAATCCATTGCCTTTCATGATAATCGGTATATAATATAAGAAAATGCAGAAGGCGTTTTCGAGGTAAAATAGACTCGAAAATCATCATAAGGAGGGCAATATGTTTAATTTCAAGTATTATACACCTACTAAGGTCGTATTCGGTAAGGATACGGAGCTGCAGGTAGCTGAGCTTATTAAGGAATTCGGCGGGAAAAAGGTGCTTATCCATTACGGCGGAGGAAGCGTGATCCGTTCAGGTCTGTTAAAAAGAGTGACCGATATTCTTGACGGAGCCGGTATATCATATATCACACTTGGCGGTGCGGTCCCTAATCCTCACTTAGGACTTGTTTATGAGGGTATAGAGCTTTGTAAAGAGGAAGGGATTGATTTCCTGCTTGCAGTGGGAGGCGGAAGTGCCATCGATTCTGCAAAGGCTATCGGTTACGGAGTGACCAATGAAGGTGACGTATGGGATTTCTATGATTATAAGAGAAAAGCCAATGCCTGTCTGCCTTTAGGTGTTATACTTACCATAGCTGCTACCGGAAGTGAGATGAGTGATTCTTCCGTTATCACAAAAGAGGAAGGCCTTGTAAAACGCGGATACAGCAGTGATTACTGCAGACCGAAGTTTGCGATCCTTAATCCCGAGCTTACCATGACATTGCCTGATTATCAGACCGCATGCGGCTGTACGGACATCATGATGCATACCATGGAGCGTTATTTTACAAACGGCGGCAATATGGAAATAACCGATTCCATGGCTGAAGGACTTTTAAGAACAGTTATGGAGAATGCAAAGATACTTGCTAAGGATCCTAAGAATTATGATGCAAGAGCTGAAGTAATGTGGGCAGGAAGCTTAGCACACAACGGACTTACCGGATGCGGCAATGACGGCGGTGACTGGATGACCCATAAGCTGGAGCATGAGCTCGGCGGTCTGTATGATGTGGCTCACGGTGCAGGCCTTGCTGCCATATGGGGAAGCTGGGCAAGATACGTATATAAAAACTGTCTGCCGAGATTTAAGAGATATGCCCTTAATGTTATGGGAGTAGCTGATGAAGGTAGTGACGAAGAGATAGCTCTTAAGGGTATTGAGGCTATGGAGGCTTTTTACCGTGAGATCAAAATGCCTACAAATTTAAGGGAACTCGGAGTAAAAGCTACGGAAGAGGATCTTGTGACAATGGCACACAAGTGCGCTGTAGGTGTCGGCGGAGCCATGGGCTCGGCAAAGCTTTTAAACGAAGAGGATATGCTTGCCATTTACAGAGCTTCCATGTGAGTTTTTCGGGAAACTTCCAAACTTTTTGACAAATCGGATCAGGTATGTTATGATAAATATGTCCCGATCATGGGAGTAAGAAATTTAGATTAAAGATAAAGGAAGAGTAAAGGAAATGCTGGTACTGCGAATCAGATAATCTGGATTAGTTGAATACAAAAGAGCCTGTTTTAAGACAGGTTTCTTTTGGTGTACACTAAATCAGATTATACGCAGACAGGATTTCCTTATATTTTTATAGGGTTAATCTGCGAGTCTGTTTTGTGTACACTTTGGCGCAAGACAGATTTTTTATTTTATAATTGTCATCCTGAGCTTTAGCGAAGGATCTGATAATATAGTTAGAGGGAAAAAATGGATAAGGATAAAAAATATACAATATTACAAAACCTGTCCTATTGCTTAAAGGAAACCGAAAAAGGATGTCCGAAGCTCCTTGTATTCTGTGTGTGTGTGATACTTGCCAACAGCGCGGTACCGGTCATCACAGCATTCCTGCCTAAGGTGATAATAGAGGAGATAACAATAGGTTCGGGACTAAAGAGATTATTGCTCATTACGGGAGGCCTGGCTTTAGCTCTGGCTCTGACCCAGACTGTGCAGAAGTATCTTGAACGCATGATATACTGGAATAAGTTCAAGATGAATACGCATTTTTTAAGAAAGATCACTAAGAAGGGACTTACAACCGACTACAGAAATCAGGAGGATGAACATTTCAGGGAGCTTCAGAGTGAGAGTTTCTCGAGCTGTAACGGAAATTTCTCGTACTTTTTGCAGACATATGATGCGGTTGTCATGTTCTTTTCAAACCTGCTCGGGTTTGCGGCATTTGCCGGTATATTGTTTACACTTAATGTCTGGATCATCCTGTTTCTTGTTGTTACTACTCTGGTGAGCTTCCTGCTTAACCGCAAAGTATTAAAATGGGTAGATACAAACATGGATGAGAAGAACGGTTATGAGCATGGAATGCAGTACATAATAGGTGTCTCAAACGATGTGCAGGCTGCAAAGGATATACGCCTGTACAATATGCCGGCATGGCTCGATAAGCTTTATGAAAAGTATATGTCGGGCTTAAAGGGATGGTACAGGAGATACACCGCCAAACTGTTCGGGGTATCATCTGTTGACAGCGGTATGTCTCTCATAAGAGAGGGTGCGGTATATGCGTATCTGCTGTACCTGGTCATAGACGGGGATATCACAGTGGCAGAGTTTGTGCTCTACTTCAATGTGGTGGCAGGGTTTTCAACATGGCTCGGAAGCCTGCTCGGACAGGTTAATAACATTAACCGGTTAAGCATTGCAATGAACCGTTTCAGGTCATATCTGGAGTATCCGGAGGAGTATAAAAATGAAAACGGGACTAAGATAAAAGATAAGAAAAAGCCCGGAAGGATAGAACTTAAAGATGTATGCTTCAGATATTCCGAAGACGGAGAGGATATCATAAAAGACTTCAACCTTGTGATAGAGCCGGGAGAGCATCTGGCAGTGGTAGGTCTTAACGGAGCCGGCAAGACTACCATGCTGAAACTGATGACCGGTCTTACCGAGCCGTCAAAGGGCAAGGTGCTGTATGACGGGACCGATATCAGGGAATATGTCCGTAATGAATATTATGAACTGTTCGGTGCGGTACTGCAGGACCATTCACTGCTGCCTGTGACCATAGCTGAGATAGTATCGGAACAGCCGGATTTTAAGGATATAGATGAGGAAAGAGTGCTCGAGTGCCTTAAGATGGCAGGACTATCGGATAAGATCACAACCCTTCCCGAAGGGATTAAAAGTAAATATGATAAGACCTTCTGGGATGACGGTGTAAACTTCTCGGGAGGAGAAATACAGAAGCTTCTTCTGGCAAGAGCTCTGTACCGTCAGTCTCCCGTGGTGGTACTTGACGAGCCGACTGCTGCACTTGATCCGGTATCGGAGAACCGCCTGTACGAGATGTATGATGAAATGATGAAGGGTAAGTCCACGGTATTTATCTCGCATCGTCTGGCCTCCACCAGGTTCTGTAACCGTATTATACTTATAGAAGGCGGAAGGATCATAGAGGAAGGCACTCATGAGGAGCTGCTGGCTAAAAAGGGCAGATACTATGAGCTTTTTGAGACCCAGGCAAAATACTACAGGGAAAATGAAGGAAAAGAGGTGAGCGGTGATGAGATTTAAGAAGCGTATAGAGAATACAAAACGCGGCTACAGGATACTTGCCAGATACTGCCCCGGTCTTATCAGGGCAAAGGTGCTTCACAGTATTGCAAAGACTCTGGCACCGTTCGTGACCATATGGTTTTCGGCAAGGATCATAAACGAGATATCAAATGACAGGAAAATATCGAGACTTGTGTTATATGTGGCACTCACCATAGGTATCAATTTCATACTTTCCATGGTCAAAAATGTCATGGAGAAAAAGGTAAATGACAAAGAGTCGGGAATGTGGAATTATTTTTCCAAGGTCTTTTCCGATAAGCAGATGGAAATGGACTTTGTAAGCCACGAGGATACGGATATAAAGAAGCAGAAGCAAAAGGCGGAAGAGAACCTTTTCATGTTCGGAAACGGATTAGGACAGCTCGTATGGGATACCTCGGGACTGGTAGAGGTATTTATAGGTATAGCTGCGTCCGTTGCACTTACCGTGTCGTTTTTTACTTCAAAGTCCGGAAACGCGGTACTGGATTCACCGGTATGGATCGGCGGACTGCTGTTGATTGTTATCCTGTCGGGATTTATCACTTCAAAGCTTAAGATGAAGGAGCAGGCGGTATTTGAAAAGTGGACTGACAGCAATGTCTGGTTCAACAGGGCATTCATGTTTTACGGGCACGAGCTGTACTCGGATTCGGCAAGGGCAAAGGATGTAAGGCTCTACCGCCAGGACAGGTTCGCCGACCGTGAAATGCAGAAGCTGCAGGATAACAACGAGAAAGACAACGGACTGTTAAGGACCATGAGTTCCTGTCAGAGCAGGCTGGTAGGCAGTATCGTTCAGTATGTCGGGGCTCTGATCAAGATGGTTGAGAGCTTTGGAGAGCTGTCTGATGTTATCTCTGAAAATAAGATATATACCGAGCATCTGGAGCATCTGTATGAGTATCTGGATATCCCGAACAGGAAAAATACCGGAAGTGTCCATATAGATGAAAACATACTTAAAACCGGATGCGAGATAGAGTTTAAAAACGTGTCGTTTAAGTATCCGAACAGTGATAATTATGTGTTAAAGAACATAAATACCAAGCTCAAGACCGGCATGAAGCAGGCTTTTGTCGGACAGAACGGAGCAGGTAAGACCACGTTTGTTAAGCTGCTGTGCAGGCTGTACGATCCTACCGAAGGGCAGATATTTCTTAACGGAAGGGATATCAGAGAGTATGATTATGATGAATACCTGAAAGTATTCTCATTTGTATTCCAGGACTTTAAGCTCTTGGCATTTACGTTAGGACAGAATATTGCGGCGGATACGGATGTGGACGCTAAGAAAGCGACGGAATGCATTGGGAAGGCTGCTTTTTCGGAGAGATATGCGGGACTTGCTCAGGGACTTGATACATATCTGTATAAGGATGTGTCCGAAAAAGGAGTGCAGATATCGGGCGGTGAAGCCCAGAAGATAGCTCTGGCAAGAGCTTTGTACAAGGATTCTCCGATCATCGTGCTGGATGAGCCTACGGCTGCGCTCGATCCGATAGCCGAGGAAGAGATATACGGTAATTTCAGTAACATCACGGAAGACAGAACCGCCATTTATATCAGCCACAGGCTGTCATCATGCAGGTTCTGCGATGAGATAACCGTGTTTGATAACGGCGGTATAGTACAGAAGGGAACACATGAGAGCCTTGTAAAGGACGAGGGAGGCAAATATGCCGAACTCTGGAACGCACAGGCAAAATATTACCGGACCGCATAATGCGGCCCGGCTGTAAAAAATCAGTGTTTTCTGAACAATCCCCTTACGGGACGTATGGCATGTCTGGGACACATTTCCTGACAGCAGTAACATCTGATACATTTTTTGTAATCATAAACGGGAGGAGAAGTCTTCCCGTTTTTAAATTCCACGGCTTTCCCGGGGACAGGGCAGTGGTCGACGCATATGCCGCATTTTACGCACTTGTCCTTATCGATGAACGGACGTCTGGCAATTTTGGTCATGAAGCCCGAGTACTTCATAAGGAAGGTTTTCTTCGGCTTATCCCTTCCGACATCAAATGAGCCGTTGCCGTATTTTTCGAAGAGTTCGTCTTTAGTGATCGTACGGGAGCCGGCATCGGTATTTTGCCCGTTGGAATCACATAATACGATCTCAATCTCGTCTTCTTTATCCGTACCGATACCCATCCTTGTACCCTGTGAGTTGGTAGGTACTACCTCGGGATCGAGATTTATAAGATAGCAGTATACGGTATCAAGTGCCACGGGGTCGGTGGATATGAGGAGTACGTTCATGGGAGTGGGAGTGCCCGCTCCGGGACCGTTTCCTTCCATGGCCATGATGCCGTCCATGATATGAAGCCTCGGATGCGTGCAGCGGTGGATATCGGCGAGCATTCTCGCAAATACCGTATCGTTGGGGAATTTGACATGTCCCGCGGCTTTACGGTAGCCGCATACAAATCCGTATACATTTTTGACGGCACCGGTGATGCGCTCTAAGGCATGGGTTTTCATCTTGCATACATTGATGATGGCATCGCTTTCTACTACTTCTCTGCAGAAGTCAAACTCCTTGCAGGTAAGGCCTTCCGGGAAATCAGTATGGACGTTTTCCGACATGGGAGTAAGCTTTGCACCGAACATGGTGTCATCATTTAATCCCAAAGCTTTCATGGCCCCTTCGCAGCTGCCGTGTCCCGGAGAATCTCCGGTTTTTACGTCGGTATAGCCTTCTTCGGCTAAGAGCCTGAATACGGCACGGAGCACCGCGGGATGAGTGGTGACTGCTTTCTCCGGAGCGGCGGCGCTAAGGAGATTGGGCTTTACCAGTATTTTCTCGTCCGGCTTAATGATGGCCCCGATACCGCCAAGTTCATTAAGACCGCTTTTTATGCAGTTATATACTTTTTCTTCGTCATAGCTGTCACACGGGATGACCGCAACGGTTGATCTTTTTGCTGACATATATGTTCCTTTCGGGGGAGTGATCGATCAGAGGGACGGTTCTCTGATTGACCCCTCTGATTGACTATAATTATAAAGGATTCTTCATAAAAATCAATGTAGTATATAATAAAAAGTTATTGCATAAGAAATTGAAATAGGGTAAAATTAATGGGTATGTAAAAATGTATGTTTTATAGGGGGGTATATGAAAAAATTCAGGATCGACCTTTGGAAGGATGATGAGTATACATATGCTGCAGCGTATGGCTTTATGCCTAATATTATGGCTTTTCTCCATGATGAGGATAATGAAAAAAGACGCTGTATGATAGTGGCTCCGGGAGGAGGATATTGCATGTGCGCACCTCACGAGGGAGAGCTCGTGGGGATGGATTTCTATAAGAGAGGATTCAATATCTTTGTTCTTACATATACTACGGATATCACCATGTCGATACCGTTAAAGGATCAGCCGGCTAAAGATATCGCAAGAGCGGTAAGGATCGTAAGGAAGAATGCGGAGGAGTACAATATCGCTCCCGATAAGCTTGCCATATGCGGTTTTTCGGCAGCAGGACATCTTTGTGCCACACTGGCTACTCATTTTGATGACCTTAAGGATGCGGATCCGGATTACGCGGATATTTCCTGCAGGCCTGATGCGGT
>CACYIR010000050.1:11218-15513 GCA_902774525.1 uncultured Lachnospiraceae bacterium | reverse complement strand
AGACAGATAAAGGCCAGAGGACACAAGATATTCCTGGATCTTAAGCTTCATGATATCCCCAATACCGTAAAAAAGACCATGGCAGTCCTTTCGAAGCTTGATGTCGATATGACAAACCTTCATGCGGCAGGTACAAAGGCCATGATGGAAGCAGCATTAGAAGGTCTTACAAGACCCGACGGCACCAGACCCCTGCTCATAGCTGTAACACAGCTTACTTCCACAGACGAGCAGAGAATGAGAGACGAGCTCCTTATCAATGCCACACTGCCCGAGACAGTAATGCACTACGCAGAAAACGCTAAAGACGCAGGACTTGACGGTGTAGTATGCTCACCCTTGGAGGCAGCCATAGTAAAGGAAAGATGCGGAAAGAACTTCATAACCGTAACACCCGGTGTAAGATTCGCAGACAGCGCCAAGGATGACCAGAGACGTATCATGACACCCGCTCAGGCAAAAGAGATCGGCTCCGATTACATAGTAGTGGGAAGACCCATCACCCAGGCAGAAGACCCCGTAGCTGCTTACAAGCGATGCGTGAGGGAGTTTGTATAATACCAAACAACGAGGGGTTTTCAGGATTGCGGAAGTTTCAAAGAAACGAAGCAATCCGTGGTATTATTATATAGTATGGAGTATAAAGTATAGGAGACAATATGAAAAATCTACTCAGTATAACCGATCTGACCACAGCAGAGATTGATGACCTGATCGAGAAGGCTCAGGATATCATCAAGCATCCGGCAGATTACCGTGAGAAATGTAAATACAAAAAGCTTGCAACACTGTTCTTTGAACCGTCCACACGTACAAGGCTTTCATTCGAAGCAGCCATGATCGACTTGGGCGGCAGGGTTATGGGCTTTTCGGAAGCACAGGCAAGCTCCGCAGCCAAAGGCGAGAGCGTAGCCGATACATGCAGGACTGTAGGCTGCTATGCGGATATCATCGCCATGCGTCATCCTAAGGAGGGTGCACCGCTTGTAGCATCCATGCATGCGGGAGTACCTATCATCAATGCAGGTGACGGCGGACACAACCATCCCACACAGACACTGACCGACCTTCTTACCATCAAGTGCGAAAAAGGCAGACTGACCAACATGACCATCGGTCTGTGCGGCGACTTAAAGTTCGGCAGGACAGTACATTCGCTTATAGAAGCCATGTCCAGATATGACGGCATAAAGTTTGTGCTGATATCTCCCGAAGAACTGAAGCTTCCCAACTATGTAAAACAGGAAACTCTGGACAAAAACAACATAGAGTACAAGGAGACCACCGATCTTATAAGCGCCATGCCCGAGCTTGACATCCTTTATATGACCAGAGTACAGCGTGAGCGTTTCTTCAACGAAGAAGATTATATAAGACTGAAGGACAGCTATATACTTACTCCCGAGAAGCTTGCAACAGCCAAGGAAGACCTTTCAATCATGCATCCGCTTCCCAGGGTAAACGAGATCTCGGTAGCAGTGGATGACGATCCCAGAGCCGCATATTTTAAGCAGGTAAAGAACGGAAAATTCATAAGGATGGCCCTGATACTTAAGCTGCTCGATATTGCCTGACACATTGGCTTATAGATACGGATGACCGGAATGTTTACCATAAATAATAAAGACCGAAGTTTTATAAACAGTATATAGGAGACAGTTTATGAATATAGATGGAATTACCAATGGTCTCGTAATAGACCATATCGAAGCCGGAAAAGGCATGGAGCTGTACAATGCCCTTCACTTAGGAGAGCTTGAAAGCTCTGTAGCACTTATCAAAAACGTAACAAGCCACAAAATGGGCAAAAAGGACATCATAAAGGTAGATGAAGTACTTGATGTTGACCTTGATATCCTCGGGTTCATCGACCCCAATATCACTGTAAATATCATCATGAACAATGAAAGAGTAGCTAAAAAGCACATCGAACTGCCCAAGATGGTAAAGAACATTATAAAGTGTAAAAATCCCAGATGTATTACCTCCACAGAGCAGGAACTTCCTCACATCTTTAAGCTTACAGATCCCGTAAAGAGGACTTACAGATGCTTATATTGCGAAACAGAAGCAGAAAAAAGATAAAAATTTAAGCAAATCTTAATTGTACAATATTTTCAGATGTTGTATAATCTACTTTATTAATTTGAAGATTTTTTTCGAGGAGGTGTGTTTTATGGTTAAAGTTTTATCGGACAGTACATGCGATCTGTCTGTAGAGCTCCGTGAAAGATACAATGTAGATATCATACCTTTGCATGTAAGACTTGGTGACGAGGAGCATTTGGACGGTATAGATATCACACCTGAAGAGATATTTGCATGGTCAGACCAAAACAATACAACTCCCAAAACCTCGGCTCCTTCATCTTCCGATGTCATTGAGATATATAAGAAGAATCTGGAAAAGTACGACCAGCTGGTGGTATTTACCATTTCTGCCTCGATGTCGGCCTCAAATAATATATGCAGGCTGGCAGCAGAGGAGCTGGGTGCTTCTGACAGGATCACCGTGATAGATTCGGCCAACCTCTCCACAGGAGTCGCACTCCTTGTCATTGAGGCGGCCATTATGGCTTCAGAAGGAAAAAACATGCAGGAGATCGAGAAGAGCATACTTGAACTGCGGGGAAAAGTAAGGTCCAGTTTTACCGTGGACACTCTCACCTTCCTTCACAGGGGAGGAAGATGTTCAAGTGTCGCTGCCTTTTTCGGTTCCGCATTAAAGCTGCATCCGAGGATCATCGTTGAAAACGGTGCCATGCGTTCGGATAAGAAATACCGCGGCTCCATAGAACATGTTATCATGAAATATGTGGAAGAACTTAGGGAAGTCCTTAAAAAGGCAAGGACCGACAGGGTGTTTATCACTCATTCCGCAAAAAGGGAAATAGTCGAAAAGGTAAAGGATTTCCTTAAAGGCCTGAATATTTTCAAGGAAATACTCGTTACAAAGGCCGGAGGAGTGATATCATCACATTGCGGTCCCGGCACACTGGGCGTATTATTTATAGAAAAGTAGTGGAGGAATTATGTTAGAACTTCAGAATATCAGCTATATTGTAGACGACGAAGGAAAAGATAAGGATATCTTAAAAGACGTCTCATTAAAGCTTGATGATGATAAGTTTTTTGTAATAACGGGTCCTAATGGCGGCGGAAAATCATCCTTAGCAAAGATCATTGCCGGGATATACAAGCCGACATCGGGAAAGATCATATATAACGGTACCGATATCACCGATATGTCCATCACCGACAGGGCTAAAATGGGTATAGGCTTTGCTTTCCAGCAGCCGGTACGTTTTAAAGGCCTTACGGTAAAGGACCTCTTGGAGCTTGCCGCAGGTAAGGAAATGAAGGCTTCGGCATGCGATTATCTTTCAGAGGTGGGCTTATGCGCACATGATTATATCAACAGAGAGATCAATGCATCTCTTTCCGGCGGCGAATTAAAGCGTATAGAGATAGCGATCACCATAGCGAGAGGCACAAAACTTACTATCTTTGACGAGCCCGAGGCAGGTATCGATCTTTGGAGCTTCTCGAACCTTATAAAGGTATTTGAGGACCTTAAGAAAAAGACCATGGGCTCCATCATCATCATTTCACATCAGGAGAGGATTATCAACATAGCTGATGAACTGATACTCATAGCTAACGGAGAAGTGGTAAAGCAGGGCACTAAGGAAGAGATAATGCCTTTGTTTACAGGAACATCCTTCAAATGTAAATTTAAATAAGATCTCATAGAGGATTTAAGGAGTACAAATGGATAAGATACAGGAAAATTTACTGGCTGAGATCGCCGGACTGCATGAAATCCCCACAGGTGCTTATAACATAAGAGCCAACGGAGAAGGTGCGGGAAGGCGTTCCACAGAGCATATAGAGATCACCACCAAGCAGGATAAGCCCGGCATAGATATACATATAGCGGACAACACCGTAAGGGAAAGTGTGCATATACCGGTCATCATAAGCGAAACAGGACTTACCGAGTCGGTATACAATGATTTCTTTATCGGTAAAAACTGTGATGTTACCATCATAGCGGGCTGCGGTATCCATAACTGCGGTACACAGAAGTCGGAGCATGACGGAATACATACATTTTTTGTAGGTGAGAATTCTAAGGTAAGATACGTTGAAAAGCATTACGGCGAGGGAGACGGCAACGGTGAGATCGTACTCAATCCCCAGACCATCGTGCATTTAGCTGCAGGCAGCTACTTAGAGATGGATACTGTCCAGATAAAGGGCGTTGATTCCACCATCCGTACCACAGTGGCAGA
>CACYIR010000050.1:0-11192 GCA_902774525.1 uncultured Lachnospiraceae bacterium | reverse complement strand
GAAGGCTCCAGTACCAATGTAATATCACGTTCGGTAGCAAGAGATGACTCCACACAGCTGTTTAAGTCCAATATCCGCGGCAACAACAAGTGTGCAGGCCACTCCGAGTGTGATGCCATCATCATGGACAACGGTCAGGTAGGAGCTGTGCCTAAGGTAGAAGCCAACTGCGTGGATGCATCGCTTATCCATGAGGCAGCCATAGGCAAGATCGCCGGCGAACAGATCATAAAGCTCATGTCTTTAGGCCTTACCGAAGAGGAAGCTGAAGAGATGATAGTAAACGGGTTCTTAAAATAGAAAGCATTGACAATTCAGACAATTAATGATAATATGTTTAATGTTCGTTGATGCCGCAATGGCGGAATGGCAGACGCAATGGACTCAAAATCCATCGCCCTCAAAAGCGTGCGGGTTCAAGTCCCGCTTGCGGCATTAAAAAAGGAGTCGTTTTGGACTCCTTTTTTATTTGTGCTGTAAGCTGATGCTTTCCGATGGTAAAAAAAGACATTTTTTTGTAATATAGTTGCATATCGTGAGTATATATGATAATATAACTATATATGGTATCTCGTAAAATCAAAACATTTTAGGAAATGGGGAATATTATGACAAAGTGGATTGCTGTAGCAGATGATGACATTACCACGCTTAAAGTAGCAGGACGTATCCTTAATAACAACAACCTGCGCATGAGCGCCATGAATTCAGGTATGGCTCTTTTGAGCTTTTTAAAAGAGAACAAGCCTGACCTTATCCTTATCGAAGCCGATATGGTCGGTATGAACGGTGCGGAAACTTTAAGGCTTGTGAGAGAGCTGGAGAAAAAGAAGCAGGTTAAACCTGCACCTGTTATCTTCCTTAAGTCACAGGATGACACGGAGTCGGAAGAGATCACTTCAGAGTTAGGCGTTGCAGCTTATCTCCAGAAGCCCATCACACCCGACACATTACTTGAAGCAATAGGCAAGGTCATTAAGATTTCCGGCTGTTCGGCTGATAACAAGTGCGATGACCAGAAGGCAGACCAGCCTATCGATCATACAGGTGTTGAGGTTGATGACGCGGATGATCTTGAGCATTTCAACAGAAAGCTGAGAGAAAAGGAAGATCCCAATACAGCTCTCTGGGTTGACAGCAAGGCATTTTCATATATCTACCGCTTCTTTACAAGATATATCGCAAGCTACAAGGCACATGCATGCAAGGTATTGTTTACATTCTCCGAGTTAAAGGAGATTACCGGACTTGAGAAGGATTTCTCGGGCATGATGGATGACTTCGGCGATATCCTGAAGAATATATTGAGAAAGAGCGACGTTGTGGTAAAGAGCAAGTCCAACCAGTTCCTTATCCTTCTTCCCGAAGTTGATGAGGAGCACCTTGACAACGTCCTTGACAGAATAGAGCAGGGCTGGAACGAATACAAGTATTCCGACTATGTTGCCATTATCTACGAGAGAGAGATGGTATCGGGAGAAGAGAGCGGTCTGGACGAAAGAAAAGCAAATTAAAAAACTGCTTGCATTATTTTTTCCTATGTGTTATAATGCCATTTCGTGAGGCTGTATGAGACAGCCGTTAATGAAGAATGTATCAGATAGTTTAATTTGTGATTTTTTTTGGAGGAAACGGATTTGAAGACAGCATTAACAATTTTATATCTTATCATATGCATAGCAATCGTTGTTATCGTTATGTTACAGGATTCTAAGGGACAGGGACTTGCAGCTGCTCTTTCGGGCAACGGCGGAGGAACATACTGGAGCAAGAACAAGGGCCGTTCAAAGGAAGGCATGCTCAACAAGCTTACAATAGTTCTTGCAGCTCTCTTTATTATCCTTTCGGTTGTGCTCAGTCTTGACGCACTTCAATAATGAAACATAAGGCATGTGGTAAGTACCGCATGCTTTTTTATTGCTTGAAATCAGGGCCGATAAATAGTATAATCAATATATGGTAAGGTTTACAAAAAAGGTTTATTTAGTTAATACGGGGTGTGGTTTATATGGATATACAGGAATTAGAGGAGAAGAAAGAAAAAATATATTCTTTTATAACAAGCGAAGAATATGTACCGATGAAGCTGAAGGAGCTCGCAAGCTTACTTCAGGTACCGAGACCCGAGAAGGAAGAGTTTAAGGAAGTGATCGATAAGCTCATATCTGAGGGCAAGGTACTGTATGACGGCAAGAGCCGCATAAGGGCGGCAGGTGCCGACATGGCTTCAGGATACTTTATGGGTACTGCCAAGGGCTTCGGATTCGTACGCATAGACGGCGAGGATGAGGATATATTCATACCTCCGGATAAAACCGGCAGCGCACATGATAAGGATAAGGTGCTCATCTCCATCGTAAATGAGCCTTCAAGGGGAAGAAGCCGCGAGGGCGAGGTAGTAAGCATCTTAGAGAGAGCCAACGACAGGATCACAGGTACCTTCCAGCGTACCAAAACCTATGGTTTCGTGATACCTGACAACAGGAAGTTCGGTTCCGATATATTTATCCCGCACGGTTTTACCAAGGGTGCCGTTACGGGTCACAAGGTAGTAGTCGAGATGACGGATTTCGGCGGTCCGGATAAGAATCCCGAAGGACATATCACCGAGATCATAGGCCATATAGACGATCCCGGTACCGATATCATATCGGTCATCAGGGCATTCGGAATACCGCTGGAGTTCCCGGAGGGTGTGGTGAACGAGCTTAAGACCATACCTTCTGAAGTGGCGGAAGAGGATAAGGTCGGAAGGCTTGACCTGCGTGATGAACAGACCATCACCATAGACAGTGAATCGGCAAAAGATCTTGATGATGCGATCACTATCTCCAAAAAAGACGGAATGTATACGCTCGGAGTGCATATAGCGGACGTATCCGAATATGTACGCGAGAATTCGCCTCTTGATAAAGAGGCTTTAAAGCGCGGCACAAGTAATTATCTGATAGACAGTGTTATCCCCATGCTCCCTCATGAGCTTTCAAACGGAATATGTTCACTTAATCAGGGGACTGACCGCTTAGCCATGAGCTGTATAATGGATATCACTCCCAAGGGAGAGATAAAGGGACACAGGATAGCGGAAACCCTTATCAATGTTGACAGACGTATGACATATACCAATGTCCAGAGGGTAAATGATGCCATAGCGGCTTATGACGGTACGAAAGATGAGCTTTTTAAGAAGCTTACCGTGGAAAAGGCCGATGTTAAGAGCCTTAAGTTTAAAGATGAGCTTTCGGAAGAAATCCTGCAGACTCTTGACGAATACAGGGATTTTGCCGAGATGTTCGACTTGTGCCTGGAGCTGAGCGATATCTTAAGAGAAAGAAGGCATAAGAGAGGTTCCATCGACTTTGATATACCCGAGTGCGAGATCATCGTGGATGAGAAGGGTAAGCCTGTAGAGATCAAGCCCTACGACAGAAACAGGGCTACAAAGATCATAGAGGATTTCATGCTTGCAGCCAATGAGACCGTGGCAGAGGATTACTTCTGGCAGGAGCTTCCGTTTGTATACCGTACGCATGATACTCCCGATCCTGAAAAGATCACAAAGCTCGGCATATTTATCAATAACTTCGGCTATACGATCAAGATGGGTACCGAAGATATCCATCCGAAGGAGCTGCAGAAGCTTCTTGAGAAGATAGAAGGAACCGATGAGGAAGCGCTTATCAGCAGACTGACTTTAAGATCCATGAAGCAGGCAAAATATACCACCACCTGTGACGGGCACTTCGGTCTGGCATCAAAGTATTACTGCCATTTCACTTCGCCCATCAGACGTTATCCCGACCTGCAGATCCACAGGATCATAAAGGAAAACCTGCGCGGAAAGCTTAATGACAAGCGTATCAGCCATTACTCGAAGATACTTAACGACGTGGCATTTATGTCCAGCAAGTGTGAAAGACGCGCGGATGAAGCCGAGCGTGAGGTTCAGAAGCTTAAAAAGATAGAGTTCATGGAGCCTCATATAGGAGAGACATTTGACGGTGTTATCTCCGGCATATCTTCTATGGGCATATATATCGAACTTCCCAGCACCGTAGAAGGTATGGTGAAGATCGATGAGTTTAAGGATGATTATTATTTCTTTGATGAAGAGCATTACCAGCTTATCGGCAAAAATCAGAAGAAGTGTTATAAACTCGGGCAAAGGGTTAAGGTAAGACTTGAAGAAGCCGATAAATTAATGCGGAGCATCATATTTACGATCATTGATGAGGATGAGGAAGAAGGTTCTTCGGATCGTCCGGAATGATATAAAATGAAAGGAGGGGAAAGAGTTGGCCAAGGAAAAGCCGAGAAAGCTTATAGCAAACAACAAAAAGGCATACTTTGATTACTTTATAGAAGAAAAATACGAAGCCGGCATTTCCCTTCACGGTACCGAAGTAAAGTCCATGCGTATGGGCAAGTGCAGTATCAAGGAGTCCTACATCAAGATAGAGAACGGCGAGGTATACATATACGGCATGCATGTAAGCCCTTATGAAAAAGGAAACATCTTCAATAAGGACCCATTACGTACCAGGAAGCTGCTTCTGCACCGTGCCGAGATACGAAAGCTTGATGCGGGAGTAAAGATAAAGGGATACACCATAGTCCCTTTGGAGGTCTACTTAGATCACGGTCTTGTAAAAGTCCTGATAGGTCTTGCACGCGGCAAGAAGCTGTATGACAAGAGAGAGACGATAGCCGAAAAGGACAGAAAACGGGAAGAGGAAAAAGATTTTAAGGCTAAAAATGCGTACTGACGCGTTTTTATAGATGCACCCGGGCCAGTACTGGTTTCGACGGGGGTTTTGAAGCTTTGGAAGCCATCGGTGAGAGTCTGGACTCACCTAAATAAACGGATAACTAAATATAAACGCTGATAATAACGAATTAGCATTTGCTGCCTAACGTGCAGCACGTCGGACCTGCGTAGCCCACTGCGCAGGAGGAGAAGCCGCGAGGTCCCGCAGGGGTTTACCCCTGTAACCGGCGTCATCAAGGTGGGGAACTCTTTCGGCAAAGCTTTGAGCCGGAAGTAGAAATATGAAGCTACCGAAACGCTAAGCCTGTCTGTGGGCGTGGCGCAGAGGGAATAACAAACCACAGACTGTGATGGAAGAAACCGGGGTGAATAGGCTTTCGGACAGGGGTTCGACTCCCCTCTGGTCCATAATAAAAGATATATGACAGTGAAAACTGCCGTATATCTTTTTTATTTATGAATTTTGTGTGTATTGTGCATATAAACGTTGACATATGAAGGGATTTTAAATACAATTATATATGGAATACTATATGTAAAATTCTGGTGAATAAAATGTTTAAAGTAAAAAGACAATTTATCCGGGTAATATGTCTGCTGTTGATCTTAAGCATGGCAGCTGCATTTTCCGGGTGTTCAAATGATAACGGCGATACTCCGCTGCAGTTTACCGGCGGAAAGCAGTGCCGCCTTGCAAGGATCAATTTTAAGGATTACGGTTCGGTCTCATTCAGACTGTATAAGGATGAGGAACCCGAGCTTGTGGAAAAGTTTATATCAGCATGCAAAAACGGTGTTTTTGACGGGATGACGCTCCAAAACGTAATAGAGGATTATGTGCTTTTAGCGGGCTGTGATCCGGTAAATACCGATTATGATGCAAAGTATGAGCATAAGGGAAAGCTGTATCCGTTTAAAGGAGCCCTGTGTGCGTCGGGATCCGGTAACGACAAGCGTAATGCATCTGCATTTCAGATAATAGGGCTTCCGAGTGACGAACTGAAAAACATGGAAGAGCTTATAGAGCATGAAGGCTATACTTTCCTCGATTACATAAAGTTCGGATACGAAACGGAGCTTACCCGTGAGGAGCTCGATATGTTCATGGAATACGGAGGAGCTCCGTGGCTTACTGGACATGCAGCCGTATTCGGGCAGGCTTATGAAGGCCTTGACATATTGGAAAAGGTAATGGCTGCATACAATGAAGATGAAGCAGCTGAAATAATAATCGAAAGCATTGAAACTGATTAACAGTGTTTAAGGGGTGATAAGGAATGTGGGAAGGATTGAAAATAGGCGGTTTCCAATTCGATGACTCAATGGAATATGCACTGGCAAAAAAAGAATCGGATATCATAGGCTATATCACGGAGAGAATGAATATAAACGATCCGCAGGTAGCCTTACTTGTGTATTACAAGCTGCTCGAAAGACAGGATATGAAGACTGTGGTCGGACTATCATTCTTAAAACAGCTCAGGGATTACTGTGTTGAGAGTGGGGTGGTCGAGGATTCACAGATAAAGATGATCCCGATCAGGGTGGAAAACGGAGCTAAGGGTAAGCTTTCATCCTTCGGTGACGAGGAAGCTTTAGAGACAGATGCCGCCATCGAGACCGGAGAAGAGGCACTGGATAGCGGATTTGAAAAGCTTGACAACAAGATATCGGAAGAGTTCTCAGCGGAAGAAAAGCAGCTCAAGCGTGATATACAGAATCACGTGGACCGTGAGAAAAAGCTGAAATCCGTAGCCGATCATTACAAGAACAAAGTGAAGAAATGCTATTATGTCATTTCGGCTCTTGCGATCGTGATCGTGATATTGTTTGTTATGGCGGTAGCAAGCGGCAATACACCGTTCAGCGATACGGAAAAGGAACTGCAGGACAGATATGCAGGCTGGGCTGAGGAGCTTTCAGCCAGGGAAGAAGCGATAAAACAAAAAGAGGCACAGATAAACGGAGGCGAAAACAGTGGATACGATCAAAGTTCTGATAGCTGATGATGAAAGCAGGATGAGAAAGCTGGTCAAGGACTTCTTAAACAAAAACGGCATACAGGTCGTAGAAGCCGAAAACGGAGAACAGGCCTGCGATATTTTCTATTCACAGAAGGACATATCACTTATCATTCTTGATGTTATGATGCCCAAGATGGACGGCTGGCAGGTATGCAGGGAGATCAGAAGCAATTCCAATGTACCCATCATCATGCTGACAGCACGCGGGGACGAGAAGGATGAGCTTTTGGGATTTGAACTGGGCGTAGACGAATATATATCTAAACCCTTCAGCCCGAAGATACTGGTGGCAAGGATCGATGCAATTCTCAGAAGAACAGGCGGTATGGGCGATGAGACGATAGAGATCGGCGGCATTAAGATGGATAAGCAGGCACATGAGGTATATGTGGACGGAAAGCTTATCGACTTAAGCTTAAAAGAGTTTGAACTTCTGGAATTCTTTATCGCCAACAAGGGAGTAGCCTTATCAAGAGACAAGATCCTTAACAACGTATGGAATTATGATTATTTCGGCGATGCCAGAACCATCGACACCCATGTTAAAAAACTCCGCAGCAAGATGGGAGAAAAGGGAGATCTTATAAAAACCGTCTGGGGTATGGGATATAAATTTGAGGCCTGATCATGGGAAAATCATTAAAGCTCAAAATATCATTACTTTTTACTTTTTTACTGTTTCTGATGGTCTTTTTATGCTGGATGGCAAATAATTTCTTCCTTCCGGCATATTATGAGAAAACCAAGGTTAATTCTTTGGAAGATGTATACGATAAGATAGATGAGATCATCTTAAAATACGGACGTGAAAGCGATGATGCTGTCCCGGCGATCGAAAAGGTGGAAAGCGTTTCAAATGTAAACATCTATATCCTTTCCGATGTAAACGGTGACGGTCTTGATTTTATCTATCCGCTGGCTTTCAGTATCGGCTCCGGGGCGGATTTTTTCAGAAATGACAGATTACGCCGTATTATAGACGCATTACAGCGCTATCTGGTCGGACCCGGACCGGGCGAAACATCTCCGGAACTCATAAAGACCAGTGATAAATTTTATGTATATAAGTGTTATGAATCGCGTTATGATTCTAAATACATAGATCTGATCGGGTACCTGAACCTTAATGATCTGGTATTTATAAGGACCAGCTATTCAAATATCAGCGAGAGTGCCGTTATTTCCAACAGATTCCTTCTGATCTCGGGCGGGATCCTTCTGGTACTTTGCTCCATACTTACATATCTGTTCAGCTGCGGTATTACAAAGCCGATACTTAATCTGTCCGATATCTCCAAGGAGATGAGCCAGCTTAAGTTTGAAAACAGGTATACCGGTAAGAGAAAAGACGAGATCGGAGAACTCGGCAGGAGCATAAATACACTGTCCGACAAGCTTGAGACCACCATCAGCGAGCTTAAATCCGCTAACATAGAGCTTGAAAAGGATATAAAACAGAAGACCGAAGCAGAGCAGATGCGAAGGGAATTCCTTGCGAATGTCTCACATGAGCTTAAAACTCCCATAGCGCTGATCCAGGGATATGCGGAAGGACTTGCGGATAACGTAAACGATGACGAGGAAAGCAGACAGTTTTACTGCGATGTCATAATCGATGAAGCCAAGAAGATGAACAATATGGTAAAGAAGCTCCTGACACTTAATGAGCTTGAATTCGGCAATTCCAACATGGAGCTGTCCAGGTTTGACATAGTGTCTCTGGTGAAATCGGTAGCTGACTCCGTAGAGCTGCTTGCAAAACAGAAGAATATCACCATAGTGTTCAACGGCACTGATCCCGCATATGTATGGGCCGATGAATACATGATAGAGGAAGTCATCACCAATTACCTGTCCAATGCGGTAAACCATTGCAAGGATCCCAATGTCATCGATATAAGCTTTAGCAGGCATGATAAAAAGATAAAGATTTCGATATTTAATACCGGTGATATCATAAATGAAGCCGATATAAACAGTATATGGGACAAGTTCTACAAGGTTGATAAGGCACGTACACGTGAATACGGCGGAAGCGGTATCGGATTATCCATAGTAAAGGCGATCATGGAGTCCCATAATGAAGAGTACGGCGTCACCAACCATTCGACCGGAGTGGAATTCTGGTTCGAGCTTACAATGGACTAATTTTCTTGCAAATTTACTTGAGAAGTGATAAAATTATAGAATAGGTTATTGAAAGGAGAGGAAGGCATGAAAGGTAAAAAAAGCTTGATCGCAATTGTTTTAGCTTTTGCAATGCTGCTTTGCGGCTGTGCTTCCGAACCGCAGTATAATCTTACGGATAAAGAAAGTGACGCTATCGCGCAGTATTGTGCTTATCTGCTTCTAAAATACGATAAGAACAAGACAGCCGAAAGAAAGCTTTTAGATAAAAAAGAGCTTGAGAAAATATATGAGGCTGAAAATGAGATAACGGAAGCGGTAACCCCTACGCCTCCGACTACGGAGCCTGATACTCCCACACCTACACCTACCGAGGCACCGGAAGTGACCGATACACCGGCACCCACGCCCGAGACCACTCCCGAACCGCAAAACCTTGCAGAGAGTCTCACCGAATTATACGGGAAAGATGATTTTACCGTAGAATACGGATATTACAAGCTTTCCGACCAGTATGTGGAAAACGAGTTCTCGGTCATAACACCCAAGCAGGAAGGCGAGAGAGTCTTAGCACTTTATTTCCTTATCAAAAACGTATCTAAGAACTCAAAGAAGTTTGTTTCAAAAGACAGTAACGTAAGCTACTTCCTCTACTGTGACAACGGAGATGTCTTAGGACCTCAGATCTGTGCACTTCCCAATGACATCCAGTTCTTAAACGATGAGATCGCGGCAGGCGGTTCATATGATGCGGTATTATTGTTCTTTGTAAATAACGATGAAAAGACATATAAGCTGAAAGCTAAAGATACTGAAACAGGATATGAGTACGAAATAAAAATAAATTAAGGGGGATGCCAAATGGATACTAAAATTCTTCTTGAGAGCGGTACCAATGAGCTTGAAATACTGGAATTTATCGTAGGATCCCAGCATTACGGGATAAATGTGGCTAAAGTCAGAGAGATACTTCCTTACAAGAGACCGACACCCATCCCCAACTCACATCCCTGCATTGAAGGCATATATATGCCGAGAGATGTGATCATCACCGTCATAGACCTTAATAAGAGTCTTGCGGTACCTTATGAGACAAAAGAAGACAGCGACATGTTTATCGTAACCAATTTCAATAAGCTGAATGTCGCTTTCCATGTACAGTCCGTTGTGGGCATCCACAGGGTATCCTGGGCGGACATATCTAAGCCCGACGAGTCGATCAACAACTCGGGACGTAGTGTTGCGACCGGCTTCTTAAAGATAAACGGACTGCTCATAGTAATACTTGACTTCGAAAAGATCGTGACCGATATCAGCCCCGAGACGGGACTCAGAATGTCCGATATAGATGCGCTAGGTATCAGACAGAGGAACAATTCTCCGATACTTGTAGTTGAGGATTCACCGTTGCTCATCAAGCTGATACATGATTCGCTTTCCAAGGCAGGATATACGGCTATAACGCTTACTAACAACGGTCAGGAAGCATACAACCTTCTGTGCAGGTATAAAGCCGAACACAGCGTATATGAGAAGGTAAAATGTGTTATCACCGATATAGAGATGCCTCTGATGGACGGACACCATCTGACCAAGCTGATAAAAGAAGATCCGGAATTAAAAGATCTTCCCGTTATCATATTCTCTTCACTGGTAAATGAAGAGATGCGCAGAAAGGGCGAGCTCTTAGGAGCGGATGCCCAGCTCTCAAAACCGGAAATAGGTTCCATGGTACAGGTACTTGATCATTATATTTCACAAAACTAACTGACAGAAGTGGTGACTGATGGGAACATGTCTTAAGTGTCACAAAAAGATCCGTGACGGACAAAAATACTGTGACAGTTGTAAACAGAAGAGAAAGAATAAAGCAGATGAGTCTTATTTGGACAGTCTGCTTAGTTCTGTTGGAATAAACAGCTCCAAGATAAGCACACAGACTGCTCCTGAGGCACCTGTAAGACAAAGGCCCAAGGCACCGGTTAAAGAACAGCAGCCTGCAGAAGTGGATGAAATGCTGTCCGATCTTTTGGCAGACATGGATTCCGCAGGACCTATGGAGCCTGAAGGCGATGTGATCCCCGAAGAGGACCTGGAAAATATCTTTGAGGAAGCAGAAGCTTATGCCGCATTGCTCGGCAAGCAGCAGGAAAACACCCCTGCAGCAGCTCAGCCTGATGACAGCCTGTTTAATATTGCGGATCAGGGAGAAGCGGTTCCCGAACCACAGCCTGAACCCGTAATAGAACAGCCCGCACCCGCTATCCCCGATG
>CACYIR010000049.1 GCA_902774525.1 uncultured Lachnospiraceae bacterium | reverse complement strand
AACTTTTCTTTGAATCAATAGCGTTCCTGGGCTTCCTGCTTTTGCTTGAAGATAAGGGCGTAGAGGGAAGTGAGACAAAGGTAAGCAGGATAAACGGCAAGTTCATCATTGTAATAGCGATGATATTTGCCACGGTAATCACTATCAACATCAACCTTATATATCACGCGGGAACGGACCAGACAGGAAAGATAGGTAATATTCAGCTGGACAGTATCAAGGGAAATCTTCAGAAGACGATTTCAGACGCTGAGGGCAATCTGCTCAGATTTTCCATGGGTATGGAACAGCTGCTTGATACACATGATCTTATAGAGATAGAAAGATACATAAGGGATCAGAAAAGATACAATAAAGACCTGACCGGCGGCAACTGCTTTAACGTATATGCAGCATCCAAGGACTGGACCATTATCCCTGATTTTGATATGCCCGAGGAATACCATGCGATTGAACGTGTATGGTATATCGGTGCAAAACAGGCAGGCGGAAATATTTACATATCTGAGCCGTATATTGATGCGGCAACAAATGACCTTTGCTTTACCCTGTCATGTATGCTGTCGGATGGCGATGTAGTAGTCGCAATGGACTACTCGTTCTCCAAGGTTCAGGATACAGTAGCCATGATGAGCCGTTACGAAGACCAGACTGCACTTATCGTTACAAAGGAAGGAGTTATCATCGGAAGTGATGATATATCTCTTCAGGGTGAACAGATAAAGGATGTTCTGCCGGAAATTTCCGATATTTTTGACAGAGTTAAAGCTTCCAAGGAACACGGCAGTTTTTCAGCTACTATCAACAATAAAGAAAGCATCATCTTCAATAACGAGACCAGTAACGGCTGGCAGATGATCCTGATCGTTAATACCAGTACTATTTATGCTGATATTTACATACAGATGATCATGCTCGGAGCCATTGACCTGCTCATGGTTGCTGTGATCATCGTATTTTATCTCGTTAGTATCAATAACCAGGAAAAGGCTGAAAACACTCTGGCAACTACAGAGAGCTTTATAGCCGGTCTGTCGGAGGACTTTGTAAGCCCCGTTAACAATATCATTAAAAACAGCGAAATGATGCTGAGGGAAGAAGACCCTGACCCTGCCAGCAACTTAAGGGATATCCGTGAATCGGGAATCCATCTTAAAGAAATGATGGATAACCTTTTGTCTTATTCAAGTATCCTTAAGAATGAAGCTGAGGAAACTTCTAAAAACGAGAATCAAAAAGAAAAGAAATTCGGACTGTCAAGCAAGTTTATCAGAAACGGTATAGTAGGTATTCTTACGGTTACGTTGCTTGCGGGACTGGTTCTCTGCATAATAACCACAACCAGATGGGGCAATACCCGTATCAGTAAAGAAGCTGATAAATATAACAGTGAAGTATCAAAGTGGATGGTACAGGAACAGAGTATACTGCGTATGTTTACCGATGTTATTGCTGCCAATCCTTCCGTAATGGATGATTATGATTCGGCAGTAAAATGGCTCAACGATATCGGGCAGAACTATTCGGAAATGTCAGCATGTTATATGGCTAATCCTTATAAAGAACATCCCATCACGATGAATAACGGATGGGTACCCGAGCCTGATTACAGGGTTGAGCAGCGTCAATGGTATATCGATACCGAGCGTTCCGGTAACGGATACAGTATTTCGGTACCTTATTATGACGCACAGACAGGTCTTTACTGTATAACTTTCTCAAGAGTAGTATATTCTAAAGAGGGGGAGTTTTTAGGAATATTTGCAATCGACTGTTATGTAGACAAGCTTGTAGATGTTCTTGATGACAGTTACAGCAATGACGGATATGCTTTCCTTATAGATTCCGAAGGAAACATCATAAATCATCCGAATCTGGAATTCCAGATGAGTGCCGATAACTGTGTTAATGTTGAGGATACCATATATGCATCTGTATTCCACGACGGAAGTTCATTCTTTATGAGCGATTATGACGGAAGCTATGTTTCGTGTTACGCAGCAAAGAGTGATATGTCGGACTTTACCGTTCTTGTAGTTCAAAAATGGTGGAGTATATATAGTAACGTACTGATCATGGCAATCATATTCATACTGATGCTTATCTTAAGTATCAGTGCGGTAATCCATTTGATCAACAGATTCATACGTTGGCAGGAGGAGGCAAATAAGCGTCTTATCGAATCTGCTGATGCAGCTGTATCGGCCGGTAAGGCAAAATCAAGATTCTTAGCCCAGATGTCACATGAGATAAGAACTCCCATAAATGCCGTGCTCGGTATGAATGAGATGATACTCCGGGAATCAGATGACGATTCCATAAAAGAGTATGCAACTAACATTCGGGCATCCGGACGAAACCTTCTGACTTTGATCAATTCCATCCTTGACTTTTCAAAGATTGAAGAAGGAAAGATGGAGATCATACCTGTCAAGTACAGTACAGGTGAACTAATTGAAACATTAATGAATTCGGTAGCACAGCGTGCCGAGGATAAGGGTCTGATATTTGAAACCCATATAGGTGAGAATATTCCTTCAGGTCTGTATGGAGATGATGTACGTGTGGCCCAGGTAGTTATAAACCTGCTTACCAATGCTGTTAAATATACAAATAAAGGCAGAGTAGACCTGTATATCTCCGGTAATAAGAAGGATAATAATACGTTTGCATTAAATGTTAAGGTAAAGGATACCGGTATCGGTATCAAGCAGGAAGATTTAGGTAAGATGTTTGAATCCTTTACCAGACTTGAGGAAACACGTAACAGGACAGTGGAAGGCACCGGACTCGGTATGTCGATCGTCACCAGACTGCTTGATATGATGGGCTCTTCATTAAAGGTGGACAGCGAATACGGAAGAGGTTCGGAATTCTCGTTTACCGTAGATCAGATGATCACGGATGCCAAACCTTTGGGAGATATTAAAGAAAGTGTAGCGGAACAGGTTGAGACCGGTACTCCGGATGAATATCTGTATGCTCCGAACGCAAAAGTTCTGGTAGTTGATGATAATGAGATGAACCTTAAGGTTATGAAGAACCTGCTGAAGCTTTTCGGCATACATCCGGATTTGGCAATTTCAGGAGAAAATGCTCTGGTGATGCTTAAAAACGAGACTTATGATATCGTCTTCCTTGACCATATGATGCCTAAGATGGACGGTATCGAGACGCTTAACGAAGCAAAGGAAAAATATCTCCTGGGTCCCGATACGATAGTTATCGCACTTACTGCAAATGCGGTGGTCGGTGCAAAGGATATGTATCTTAATGCAGGCTTTAATGATTATCTGTCTAAGCCTGTAGAGATAAAGACTTTGGAAAAAACGCTTGTTACATATATCAGACCTGAGGATATTTCATACCTTACAAAGGATGAGATAGCAAAGGCTGAGGTTAAAAGAGAGGAAGAACTGAAAAATCATCCGAGACACATAGTTAACGGTAAGCCTGAAGAAAGAAGACAGGATGACCGAAGACATGAGGAAAGACGTAAGGGTGAAAGAAGAAACGAAGGTGAAAATAAAGAAGATAAGGTAATA
This sequence comes from uncultured Lachnospiraceae bacterium, assembly GCA_902774525.1. Lineage (GTDB taxonomy): Bacteria > Bacillota > Clostridia > Lachnospirales > Lachnospiraceae > RUG11977. Next base: position 7,670 of record CACYIR010000049.1, on the reverse strand, counting down.
AAGAGTAAGATCGGTGATTTTGAAGTACTTGAATTCCTGCCGACCGAGGACTCGGAAGAAAAGAAGGAAGTATCTGAAGATGAGCTTACATCGGTACTTCTGGAGAACGGTATCAATATATCGGACGGACTTAATTTCTGCGCAGATGATATGGATTTCTATAAAGAGATCCTTAAGGATTATGCCACATCATCTGAGGTCAGGATAAAAGAGTTGGAAACAACTTATAATAATGATTTAGATCTTTATACCGTCAAGGTGCATGCATTAAAGAGTGTAGCAAAAACTGTGGGTGACAAGAGCGTATTCGAAAAGGCTTATGCACTGGAGATGGCATCAAAAGATAGAAATGCCGTGCTTGTTAAAGAAAAGAATCCTGAACTTGTAAAAGAGTACAGGAAAAAAGCCGGTATAATCAACAGTATTTTGTGAGGAGTTTTATGAAGGTATCAGAAGAGAAAAAAGAAGTAAAGACAACAAGTGAAAGGTTACTTTTCCTGGGAAAGGTGTTCTTTCTGGCATTTCTTGCCGCTACGGTAGCTTTTTTGGTGATATACAGCTGCCTGGATAAGGAAAACTATATAGTAAAAGACAAGGTTACTTATATAGAACACTGGAACGTTACTGATGCGGACGGGAACAGGTTTGAGACAGGACGGTCATTCCGGGATAACAAAAAGTATAACGGATCGTTTACTATTGAATCAAATCTGCCTGAAGTTATCAATGAAAAAGATGTAATCTGCTTCGGTGTAAATCTTGGAGTTGAACTGTATATAAACGACAAATTAAGATTCAGTGTAGATAATGATAATGCATTTATGCTTCCCGGCGGACATGTTAAGAAGTTCTTTGTGACAGTACCGCTTACCAAAGAGGATTCCGGTGCTACCGTTAAAATGGTAAGGATCAGCAATTCAGTTCAGCCGGAGGTTGTTCCTGTAACTATTGTTACCACAACGAGCGGTGTATACAGGTATCTGTTTGGTGAATACGGGACTTCTTTCTGCCTGTCGCTGGTACTTCTTGTATTTTCTGTCACTGTTGTACTGATATCTCTTGGTATGATGATATGGTACCGTAAAAAGATAATCATGCTGTTCGGATCATTGGGGATTCTGGTGGTTGCCGCATGGCTGGTTACCAATTCATATCTGTATCCTTTTGTATTCGGACACTATCATATTGACGGCATAGCCAATTATATGTTCTGTCTGATGCTGCCGTTCGGATTTAATATTTATATAAATGCAATACAACACGGACGTTTTAAAAAGGTTATGTCTGTTGCAATGGTAATCAGTGTACTTAATGCTATTGTATGGACTGTGCTTAATTTCACCGGCATTCTTCCTTTTATAGATGCACTGATGTATATTGACGCAGTACTCGGAATCCTGATTATTGCGGCTGTTATTATACTTATAATCGATATAAAGAACGGATATATAAAGCAGTATAAATATACGGCTCTTGGATTTTTCCTGTTCCTTGTAGCTTGTGTGATCGAACTGATATCTATTGCGACTATTAAACTAAACAATGATGATATACCTATGCTTGTCGGACTTGCATTTTTGCTTATCTTTATGGTGATCCAGCAGGTAGAAGATTTAAGAAAGAGCAATATCGAGAAACAGCGTGCGATCGACCTGTCAGATGCAAAGACAAGATTCCTTGCAAGCATGTCTCATGAGATACGTACACCTATTAATTCAATCTTAGGGATGAATGAGATTATCTTAAGGGAAAATAAAGATGAAGTGATCGATCATTATTCAAAGACTATCAGAAGTTCGGGACGTATACTTCTTACATTGGTTAATGATGTACTCGATTTCTCTAAGATCGAATCAGGAAAGATTGAGATCATTGAAGAGGAATACAGCTTATCACGTGTATTCGGTGAGATACTTCCGATGATGGCCGAACGCGCAAGCGGTAAAGAACTTGACTTTAAGACCTGTGTATTATCCGAGATTCCTGATGGTCAGATAGGTGATGAATACAGATTAAAGCAGATACTGATCAATCTCTTAAGCAATGCGATTAAATATACCGATAACGGATTTGTCGAAGTCATGCTTTCAGGTAAGTACAATAATGACGGAAAATTCGTGATGAAGATATCCGTTGAGGATTCGGGAAGAGGTATCAGAAAGGATGAGCTGGATACTCTGTTTGATGCATTCTACAGAGCAGACAGAAAACGCAACAGAAGCATTGAGGGTACAGGACTCGGTCTTGCCATAGTAAAGAATATACTTGATGCTATGGGCGGTGAGATCAGGGTAGAAAGCGATTACGGAAAAGGCTCGAAGTTTACGGTTACAATACCTGTAGGCGTATATGACAAGACTCCTGTAAAAGACGATTTCACCAATGATTCCGCTACCGAAGAGGAATATTTCATCTGTGATTATACTTCTGATGCAAAGGTGCTGGCCGTAGATGACAATAAGTCCAACCTTACCATAGTTAAACTGTTCTTGAAGGAAGCAGGTATTGAACCCGAGATCGTATTAAGCGGTAAGGAAGCTATAGAGTTATGTCATAAGAATAAATACGACCTGATACTTCTCGATCATATGATGCCTGCACCTGATGGTCTGGAAACACTTGAAGCGATAAAGAACGATCCCGAGTCAAAGAATAAGAAGACCAGGGTGCTCGTACTTACTGCAAATGCCATCGCAGGAAGCAGGGAAATGTATCTGGCTGCAGGTTTTGATGATTATCTTATCAAACCTATAGATTCAAAGAAACTGCTCAAAACGGTGAAGAAATACCTGCCGGAGAATAAGGTACATGAGAAGACCGAGCAGGAGATCAATGCCGATATGGAAGCAAAAGAAAATAATGAAAATACTATTGAATTTGCTCCGGAAGATACGCAGAAAGATGTAATGGATGAGGATAAACTCCGCAGATTGATGGTATCAGGTATTGCCGGCTTTGATTATCAGACTGCCATGACACACTGTGCAGGCGATAAAGGATTGTTTATCGAACTGTTAAACGATCTTTGCAGAGAAGCTGCCGAAAAAGCTGCAAGGATGCGTGATTTTGTTTTAGACAAGAAGTTTGACTCTTATGCGATAGATGCACACTCCATGAAGAGCAACATGGCTACCGTGGGTATCATGAACATGAGCGAGAGAGCTAAAAAGCATGAACTTGCTGCCAAGAATAATGAAACTGAATTTATAGAGTCGGATTACGAGGCATATCTTAAGGAATATGAAGTATTATGCAAGAAGATAAAAGATATACTTGATATTATTCAATAAGATAAAAGGGAGGTATATATGCTGAGAGTATCGAATATCAAAATTATACCTTCTGATAAAGTCAGGTTTGACAGGAAATGCAGTGATACAGAAAAAGCGATCAAAGAAGCATTGTTAAAGAAACTAAGGGTATCGTCTGAGAACCTTGTATCATTTAAGGTTAGCAAGCAGTCGATCGATGCCAGGAAAAAAGATGATGTTAAGGTCGTTTTTTCGGTAGATGTTGTTTTAAAAAATGAAGCAGGCTTCATAAAGAAAAACAGGGATAAGGATATCGTACAGATTGGTAACGGTATCATAAGAGATACTCCGGTTATAAGCGGAGATAATAAGAAAAAGAAAAAGGTGATCGTAACAGGAGCAGGCCCGGCGGGTCTGTTCTGTGCGTTAAAGCTGGCTGAAGCAGGATTTGAACCGATCCTTATGGAACGTGGTGAAGATGTAGATAAAAGGATCGGATCGGTCAATGATTTTTGGCAGGGAAAGCCGCTCAATCCTTCTTCCAATGTTCAGTTCGGTGAGGGCGGAGCCGGTACATTCAGTGACGGTAAGCTCAATACCATGGTAAAAGATTCAGACGGGCGCATGAGTGAGGTATACAGGACCTTTGTCAGATTCGGTGCTGATGAAAGTATTTTATATATCAATAAGCCTCACTTAGGTACCGATAAGCTGACCGGTATCGTAAAAGGTATCAGGGAAAAGATCATAGAACTTGGAGGAGAAGTAAGATTCTCATCCCGGGTTACGGATATCATATTTGAAGATAAAATAAGAGCTGTAGTCACTTCGGACGGGAAAGTTACCGAATGCGATGCTTTGGTACTGGCACTCGGACACAGTGCGAGAGATACTTTCGAGATGCTTGATAAAAAAGGTGTGGCTATGGAGCAGAAGCCATTTGCCATGGGGGTAAGAGTACAGCATCCGAGAGAATATATAGACAGGCTTCAGTACGGGAAATTCCATGAATTTCTGCCGGCAGCTGATTATAAACTGACATATACAAAGCCGGATGAAAGAAGCGTGTATTCATTCTGTATGTGTCCGGGCGGATACGTTGTAAATGCTTCATCGGAAACAGGAAGGCTCGCAGTAAACGGTATGAGTTACAGCGGACGTGACAGCAGCGCATCAAACAGTGCCATAGTGGTACAGATCAATACTTCTGATTTTCCTGGCAGTGACGTGCTGGCAGGCATAAGGCTTCAGAGAAGTCTTGAAGAAAATGCTTTTAAGGCAGCCGGCGGTAAGATACCGGTACAAAAACTGTCCGAGTTTGCCGGCGTATATTTAGAAAATGTTATAAAAAACAAAGATAATAATACGGATTTGATTTTACAGACATATAAAAGAATATCCGGTGATAGTTATTTTGATGAGAATACTCCCGAATGCAAGGGTTTATGGACTTATTCGGACTTAAATAAATTTTTGCCCGGATATATGTCGGAATCGATACTTAAGGCATTTCCGCATTTCGGAAATATGATGAAAGGATTTGATTCGGGTAATACAGTATTGTTAGGTCTTGAAAGCAGAACTTCTTCACCTGTAAGGATTAAGCGGGGGGAAGACCTTCAGAGCATAAATGTAAAAGGCCTGTACCCTTGCGGCGAGGGTGCGGGATATGCCGGCGGTATCACAAGTGCCGCCATGGACGGCTTAAGAGTCGCAGAATCTATTATACAAAAGGAACAGATATGATCGATGAAGTTTACACACCATTAGATCCGGCTCCCGAGCTGGAACCTGAAAGACAGTTCTTCTTTATAAAGAAGATGCAGGAGATAGTATTTGCAAAAGAACAGGAATACGGAAGAAAGCTGACATATCATATATCCACATTCGGCTGTCAGATGAATTTTAAGGATTCTGAGAAACTGGCCGGTGTATTGGAAGAGATAGGATTTGCAGAGGTGGATGACGAAAAGGCCGATTTCTGTCTGTATAATACATGTACAGTCCGGGAAAATGCCAACTCAAGAGTATACGGAAGACTCGGATATCTCGGTAAGCTTAAAAGCAGAAAACCTGAAATGATCATAGCTATGTGCGGATGTATGATGCAGGAAGAGCATGTGGTTGAAACTATAAAGAAAAGCTACAGGTTTGTTGATATCATATTCGGTACCCATAACATATATAAGCTTGCTGAGCTGTTATTTGAATACTACAGACAGAACCGGGATATACCAGATATTCGTAAAGCTGTATCACAAAATGATAATAATATAAATGACAATATTACTGTTAAAAAGAAACCTGTAAAAAAGCATAAGATGGTAGTCGATATCCTTAAAGGTACCGACAAGATCGTAGAAGAGCTGCCGAGCAAACTTAAAGCTTCATTTAAGGCCGGTATTAATATAATGTTCGGCTGCAATAACTTCTGTACTTATTGTATTGTGCCTTATGTAAGAGGTCGTGAGAGAAGCCGTAAGCCTGAGGATATCATAAACGAGATCAAGGATTTTGTATCTAAAGGCGTAATAGAGGTAATGCTGTTAGGACAGAATGTTAACTCGTACGGCAAAAACCTTGAGAATCCTATCAGTTTTGCCGAGCTTTTAAGACAGGTAGATGAGATTGAGGGCTTAAAACGTATCAGATTCATGACTTCGCATCCCAAGGACCTGTCCGATGAACTGATAGAAGTAATGAAAAATGCAAAACATGTATGTCACCATATCCATCTGCCTGTACAGTCAGGAAGCTCCAGACTGCTCAAGAAGATGAACAGAGTATATTCCAAGGAGGATTATCTGAAGCTTATCGATAAGATAAGGGCGGCCATACCTGATATTGCGATCACTACGGATATCATAGTAGGATTCCCGGGTGAGACTGAAGAGGATTTTGAGGAGACTTTGGATGTTGTAAGGTATTCTAAATACGCGAGTGCTTTTACTTTTATATATTCCAAACGTACAGGTACTCCTGCAGCCTCATTCCCCGATCAGGTAGATGAAAAGACTATAAAGGACAGATTTGACAGGCTGCTTAAGGAAGTAAACACATGCTCTGAAGAATATGCCATGAGCCTTGAAGGAAAGGTTATGCCGGTACTTGTTGAGGAAAGAGACAGGGGTGAAAATCCTGACGGCACCGGAAATGCAGTTAAATCAAATTGTCCTGAAGATAATTATCTGACCGGCAGACTTGATAATAACCTGCTTGTACATTTTAAAGGAAGCAATGATCTGATCGGGCAGATAATAAATGTAAAACTTAGTGAATGCAAGGGTTTCTATTATTTCGGAGATATAGTTTAAATGCTGTGAAAGGGGTGTATTAACTATGAGAATGTATGATCTTATCTATAAGAAAAAGTACGGGGCAAAGTTAACTAAAGAAGAAATTGACTATATAGTGCAGGGATACACTAAAGGCGAAATACCCGATTATCAGATGTCTGCGTTTCTTATGGCAGTGTGTCTTAAAGGTATGGATATGGAAGAAACAACCAATCTGACACTTTCCATGCGAGACTCGGGTGAAACACTTGACCTTTCTAAAATACACGGGGTAAAGGTTGATAAGCACAGTACAGGCGGTGTGGGAGACAAAACATCCCTGTGCCTTAGCGCGATGGTCGCTGCATGCGGAGTGCCTGTAGCAAAAATGTCAGGAAGAGGTCTCGGACATACGGGCGGCACCATAGATAAGCTTGAAAGTATAAAAGGCTTCTCTACATCTATTACCGGTGAACAGTTTTTTGAAAACGTTAACCGCATAAAGATGGCTATAATGGGACAGACTGCTGACTTAGCTCCTGCAGACAAGAAAATATATGCACTGCGTGATGTAACAGCTACAGTCGACTGTATCCCTCTGATAGCCAGCAGTATCATGAGTAAAAAGCTTGCGAGCGGAGCCGATGCTATAGTACTGGATGTAAAGATGGGGTCCGGAGCTTTTATGAAGACACTGGAGGATGCAGTAGCTTTAGCTGATGCCATGGTAAAGATAGGAACCATGGCCGGAAAGCATACATCCGCTGTTATCACAAATATGGACCAGCCGTTAGGTCTTGCGGTAGGTAACTCGTTAGAGGTGATAGAGGCTATAAATCTTCTGAAAAGCAAAGGACCTAAGGACCTCATGGAAGACTGTATGGCTTTGGGAACCCTGATGCTTATAGGCGGCGGAGTCACAGACAGTCTGGATGAAGCTGAAAAGATGCTGCTTGCAACGATAGAGGATGGTTCGGCATTAAAGAAGTTTGCCGAGTTCGTGGAAGCACAGGGCGGCAGTCCCGAATTTATTTTTGATACCGATAAATTTGAAAAAGCAAAGTATGTAGTACCCGTACCTGCACCTAAGAGCGGCTATGTAAGTCATATACAGACAGATGAGATAGGTATGTGCTCGCTGATA
>CACYIR010000048.1 GCA_902774525.1 uncultured Lachnospiraceae bacterium | reverse complement strand
GGTGCATTTTATGGCGGCACTTATGACGAGCGTCATAGACAATGCAGGCAAAACCGCAAGCTATATCAATATATGCAGGAAGATGGGGATAAGTGTTCTGCCTCCCGATGTGAACGAAGGAGGATATTCCTTTACACCTGTTGGTAATGCCATAAGATATTCGCTTTCGGCTATCAAGGGCGTAGGAAGACCCGTAGTTGAAGCTATAGTATCCGAGAGAAAGAAAAACGGTCCGTATACCGGAGTGAAAAATTTTGTAAGCCGTCTTTCTTCCAAGGAGACCAACAAGAGAGTCATCGAGAGCCTGATAAAAGCCGGAGCTTTTGATACACTCCCGGGCAACCGACATCAGCTCATGATAGCTTTCCCGAGCATAGTGGAAAGAGCGGCTTCTGAGAAAAAGAGTGCCATGGAAGGGCAGATGACACTGTTTGAACTATTCGATCCGGATTATGCGAAAAAGGATATGGTCCCGCTGCCCGATGTAAGCGATTATTCAAAAGATGAGGTCCTTGCATTTGAAAAGGAAGTACTCGGTATATATGTATCCGGGCATCCGCTTGAAAGATACTCTGATATCCTTGAGAAAAACTCCAATGTTACTACCCTGGATTTTGCTGCGGAAGAAGCGGAAGAGGATGAACAGAAGGCTTCCGGAATAAGTGAGGACAGTGTAAAGCTTAAGGACGGGGAAGAATGTGTCATAGGCGGTATCGTATCAAACCGTCTGGTTAAAACTACCAGATCCAATACCATCATGGCGTTCCTTACCTTAGAAGACATGTACGGTACTGTGGAAGTACTTGTATTTCCAAAGGATTATACCAAGTACAGGACTATATGTGATGTCGATGCAAGGCTTCTCATAAAAGGCAGGGTTACCATAGAAGAAGAACGCGGAGCCAAGCTCATCTGCCAGCAGATGGTACCATTGGATGAGATAAAGAAAGAAGTATGGATCAAGTTCAGCGACAGGGATGCATTTGATAAGGCAGAGAAAGATCTGACCGATATAGTATCGAAGTATGACGGACGTGACGGTGTAGTGGTATACTGCGCTAAAGAAAAGATGATCAAGCGTTATCCGCAGTCTGTTGAAACATCGGTATGTCAGGAACTTAAAGATGAGCTTAACGCGAGGTTTGGTGCCGATTCGGTCGGTATAGTCCCCACAAAATATAACTGGGGCAGAAACTGATACTGGATAAGATAACAGTTGGTAAATGAAGATGCTATAACATTATATTTAGGAGGCATGGCATGGCAGCAAAAAAGGAAACTGCAAAAAGCAGCACAGCTAAACCGAAAAAGGATGTTACACCGAAAAGAATAACTAAACAGGAAGAACCGAAGAAAAAGATCAAAACCATCGGAGTCCTGACCAGCGGAGGAGATGCTCCCGGCATGAATGCGGCAGTCCGTGCGGTTGTACGTACAGCCATAGCTAACGGCATAGCCGTAAAAGGCATAAGGAGAGGTTTCTCAGGCCTTATGGACGGGGATATCGTGGATCTTAATTCGAGAAGCGTGGCAGATATCATACAGAAGGGCGGTACATTCCTGTTTACAGCCAGATGTCCTGAAATGATAACCTCGGAAGGCCAGGATATCGCTGCAGCCACATGCAAAAAGCACGGAATAGATGCACTTGTTGTCATCGGCGGTGACGGCTCTTTCAGAGGCTGTCTCGCGTTAAAGGACAGAGGGATAAATGTTATAGGTATACCCGGTACCATCGACTTGGACATTGCCTGTACAGAGTATACCATAGGCTTCGATACGGCTGTAAATACCGCAATGCATGCCATAGATAAGATAAGGGATACCTCGACCTCACAGGAAAGATGTTCCATCATAGAGGTAATGGGAAGACATGCGGGCTATATAGCTCTCTGGTGCGGTCTTGCCAACGGTGCAGAGGCTGTGCTTACCACTGAGCTTTACAACTATGAAGAGCAGAAGCTTATAAACGATATAGAGAAAAAACGTAAGAGCGGAAGAAAGCATTACATTATCATAAATGCGGAAGGCATAGGCGATTCCGAGGGTATGGCAAGACGTATCGAGTATGCTACAGGCATGCCCACCACAGCTACCATACTCGGATATCTGCAAAGAGGCGGCAGCCCTACATGTAAGGACAGGGTTTTTGCATCCGCATTCGGTGCAAAGGCGGTAGATATATTGCTAAAAGGCGGAGAGAACAGGGTAGTAGCATACAAGAACGGTGCTTTTGTGGACTTTGATATGGATGAAGCACTGTCAATGAAGAAGTCGCTCGATCCGTTCCTTGTAGATATGCTCGGAAAGCTTACCCGTAAGGGCGACAGCCGTGTCATGAAAAATGAAGGACTCTTAGAGGTTGATAATGAAGAGGAGTCAAACGGCAAGAAGCTTACCGTAGGTGTCCTTACCAGCGGTATGGATGCGCCCGGTATGAATGCGGCAATACGTGCCGTAGTACGTTCCGCTATCGGCTACAATATGAAAGTAGTCGGATTTAAACGCGGCTATGCAGGTCTTATCGAAAAAGATTATATAGAGATGACCAACAAGACCATGTCGGAGACAGTACAGCGCGGAGGCACGCAGCTGCTTGCATCTGACTGTCCTGAGTTCCTTACTGATGCAGGACAGAAGAAGGCAGTCGAGACATTAAAGGAACTCAAAGTGGACGTGCTTGTGATCATAGGCGGAAACGGTACCATGCGCGGAGGACTTGACCTGATAAAGAGGGGGGTAAATGTAGTAGGCATACCTACCACCATAGACTTGGATGTTGCATGTACCGAGTATACGATAGGTTTTGATACGGCCATTAACACTGCCATGGAGGCTATTGACAAGATAAGGGATACTTCAGCATCTCATGAGCGCTGCAGTGTCATAGAGGTAGCCGGCAAACGCAGCGGACACAATGCTCTATGGTGCGGTATAGCTACCGGTGCCGAAGAGATCATCACCAATGAGTATCATGATCAGAACCAGCAGAGGATGATATCCGAGATCATCAACAAGAAAAAGCTCGGAAAGAGGCTTCATCTTATAGTTAATTCGGAGTCTGTAGGAAAGTCAGCGTCATTAGCAAAGAATATCCAGTTTGCCACAGGTCTTGAGACGAGAGCGACCGTACTCGGTATCCTTCAATGCGGCGGAGCACCTTCCTGCCAGGACCGTGTATATGCTTCGGCTATGGGAGGCAAGGCGGTAGAGATCATCAATGCCGGTAAGACCAACAGGATAGTGGCTTATAAGAACGGCGAGTTTACCGACTTCGATATCGAGAAGGCCATGCATCAGCAGAAATATCCGGATGCTTATCTGGCAGAGATGTCCAAGAAGCTTGCAAGGTAATGTCATTTACCTGGCATTCCTGACTGTCCGGGCCGCGGGTATGTTATTAAAACCCGTCACCGCTTAGCGGGATATGCTATGCGGCCCGCCCGCTTATGGTTTTAATAACATATCCTGCGGCCCGGACAGTCAAGTGAAGTTTAACTTGCAGATATACATCTTAAATGATATATATAAATAAAAGTAATTTAATACAGGAGAAAAGAAACACATGAACATCAACGAACAGCTTGCAAAAGAACTCGAGATCAAGGTCTCACAGGTGGATGCCACCGTACAGCTTATCGATGAGGGTAATACGATCCCTTTTATCGCAAGATATCGTAAGGAGGTTACGGGTTCACTTAACGATGAGGTCTTAAGAAATCTGTATGAAAGGCTTACATATCTCAGAAATCTTGAGGACAGAAAGAATTCGGTCTTAGCAAGTATTGAGGAACAGGGTAAGCTCACAGAAGAGTTGAAGAAACAGATTTTGGATGCTACTACACTTGTAGTCGTAGAGGATCTGTACCGTCCTTATAAGCAGAAGAGAAGGACCAGAGCTACCGTGGCTAAGGAAAAGGGCTTAGAGCCTTTGGCAGATATTATCGCATCACAGGATGCGGTTAAGCCTATAGCGGAGTATGCGGCTGAATATATCAATGAGGAAAAGGAAGTTAAGACGGCTGAAGAGGCTATAGCAGGTGCATGTGATATCATAGCCGAGCGTATCTCGGATGAGGCTGATTACCGTATCTATATCAGAAAGCTTACAGGCGAGGAAGGTCTTATTTCTTCAGAAGCTAAGGATGAGAAGGCTCAGAGCGTATACGAGAATTATTATAAGTTCTCCGAGAAGATAAGCACTATTTTAGGACACAGGGTTTTGGCTCTTAACCGCGGTGAGGATGAGAAGTTCCTGACAGTAAAGATTGAGGCTCCTGTAGAGAAGATCATTCAGTATCTTGAGATGCGTACCATCAAGAAGGATAATGAATATACAAACGATATTTTAAAGGGTGTGGTTGCGGATGCTTATGACCGTCTGATCGCCCCTGCCATAGAGCGTGAGATCCGTTCCGATCTTACTGAAAAGGCACAGGACAGCGCTATCAAGGTATTCGGAAAGAACCTTACACAGCTGCTTATGCAGCCTTATGCAGCCTCCGATCGCAGGTCATTTCGTACTCGGATGGGATCCTGCATTCCGTACGGGCTGCAAGCTTGCGGTTGTTGATCCTACCGGAAAGGTACTGGATACCGTGGTTATCTACCCTACAGCACCTCAGTTCAAGGTGGATGAGGCTAAGCGTATCTTAAAAAGGCTTATAGAGAAGTACAACATTACAGTTATTTCAGTAGGAAACGGTACAGCTTCACGTGAATCGGAGCAGGTTATCGTTGAGCTTTTACATGAGCTTAATAAGCCCGATCTTTCATATATCATCACAAATGAAGCAGGCGCTTCCGTTTATTCCGCAAGTAAGCTTGCTACAGAGGAGTTCCCTAACTTTGATGTAGGACAGCGTAGTGCGGCATCCATAGCACGCCGTGTACAGGATCCGTTGGCAGAGCTTGTTAAGATTGACCCCAAGTCCATAGGTGTCGGCCAGTATCAGCATGATATGAACCAGAAGAAGCTCGGTGAACAGCTTGAAGGCGTTGTTGAGGACTGTGTTAACAAGGTAGGTGTTGATGTTAATACCGCATCGGCATCACTTTTAGAGTATGTATCGGGTATCTCGAAGCCTATCGCCAAGAACATCGTGGCATACCGTGAGGAGAACGGAAGGTTCTTATCACGTGCCGAACTGCTTAAGGTACCGAAGTTAGGACCCAAGGCTTTCGAGCAGTGTGCAGGTTTCCTGCGTATCCGCGGAGGAAAGAATCCTCTTGATAATACAAGCGTGCACCCTGAGTCCTATGAGGCAGCCAAGAAGCTTCTGGAGAGCTTAGGCTTTACTCCTCAGGATATTAAGACCTTACAGGCTGAACAGGCCAAGGCTGTAAAAGAGGATGAGGATAAGCGTAAGGCTGAGGCCGAGAAGGCTGAAAAGGATGCCAAGGCAGCAGCACGCGGTGGCAAGGACAGAAGAAATAAGAACGAGATACAGGTAAGGAATGCGGATTCCGCTATGGGTAAGCTTTTAGCTCAGGCACTTGCAAAATCAGGTAAGAATGTAGTAACACGTGATGATTCAAACGGTGCAAAGGGCGGAAATACTTCGAGCGGAAATGCAGGCGGAGCCGCAACAGGTATCATGGGTGCATCTTTGGATGATGCTTCAGGTGCTAAGGGCAGCGCGGGACTTTCCCACTTAAGCTCCATGATAAAGGATAAGAAGAAGCTGGCAGAAGAGCTCGGTATCGGCGAGATCACTCTTGATGATATCATAAAAGAGCTTGAGAAGCCCGGCCGCGATCCCAGAAAGGATATGCCGGCCCCCATCCTCCGTCAGGATGTACTTGAGATGAAGGACCTTAAGGAAGGCATGGTACTTAAGGGAACCGTAAGAAATGTTATCGATTTCGGTGTATTCGTTGATATCGGTGTACATCAGGACGGTCTGGTACATATCTCACAGATAACAAACAAGAAGTTCATCAAGCATCCTCTTGACGCTTTAAGTGTAGGTGATGTTGTAGATGTTAAGGTTATGAGCGTTGACCTCCAGAAGAAGAGGATACAGCTTACCATGATAATGTGATAAACGTTTTCCTGCAGGGAAATATGTAAAACATATAAAAACCTCTTGATTTTTAAAATTACATGTGCTATTGTATTCATCTGTCAGGGACCTTTTACAGGTTCCGGCAGATGAATTTTTATTATCTTCAGGGTCGGGTGCGATTCCCTACTGGCGGTAAAGTCCGCGTGCCATATGGCTGATCCGGTGAAACTCCGGGACCAACGGTTAAAGTCCGGATGAAAGGAGAGAGAAAATGATTAATGAGTTTCTGACAGGAAATGTCGCAACAAAGTTCTTTTTAGCCGCTTCAAGCGGTGACAAGCCGAAGGATACTTTGTGGGATACCACAGTGAAGAATGCCGTATATGTAGGCGTATTCTTCGGTATCATTGTACTTATGTTCCTTATTGCTTTTGGTCTCGAAAAGATATGTCAGAAGAATAATGGGACAGATAAGAAAGAAAAGTTCTTTACCACTTATAAGATGGCTGTTATCGGCATACTTACCGCTATGGCTACCGTTCTTATGATCTTTGATTTCCCGATCTGGTTCATACCTTCGTTCTATAAGCTTGATTTCAGTGAGATCCCCGTGCTTATCGGTTCGTTTGCATTCGGACCCGCTACCGGCGTAGTCATGGAATTCCTTAAGGTATTCTTAAAGCTGCTGATCAAGGGAACATCCACCGCGTTTGTCGGGGAACTGGCCAATTTCGTAGTAGGCTGCAGTTTCATTATCCCTGCGGCTACCATTTACGCATTTAAGAAAACAAAGAAGAGAGCAATTCTTTCATGTGTTATGGGCACTATCATACTTGTAGTGTTTGCTTCCGTATTTAATGCACTTTATCTTATCCCCGCATTCACAAAGTTTATGTCACTTGATAAGATCCTTGCACAGGGTGCTGAGAAAAACTCTCTGGTCAGCAGTGACAGCATGACGAGCTTCGTAATATTTGCGGTTGCACCTCTTAACCTGATAAAAGGTGTGGCTGTATCAGTGGTAACAATGTTTATTTATAAGCCTTTGAGCAGATTCTTAAAGGGAAACGGAAAGCAATAAAGTTAAGATTTCAGATCGCAGGGGTTCCTGAAGGCTTCTGCGATTTTTTTGTTGCTTTTTTTATGATGGTGTGGCAAAATGTATAAAGGAGTTGTATGGCTTTCAGTTGTATTATAATATCATAAAAGGCCGTATGAATAGGAAGATAAGAAAGGACTATCAAATGGATCTGAAATTAAAAGAAAAAACAGATGATGAATCATCAGTAAAAAAAGCACAGGCACCGGCGAGAACAGGCAGGTCTATAGCAGAGCTTGCATCACTTTCTACACTTTCCGAGGAAGAGCTTGAAGAAGCTAACGGAGAGGTTGAGGACGGTGATACATATGATGAATATGAAGAAGATACCGATGAAAATGATGCAGATATGACAGAGACTGAAGAAGACGGAGAAGAAGCGGAAGAAGAGGAAGAGCCTAAGGATAAAAACGAACCTCCAATGGAGCATTACGGAAGAGTTTTCAGATTTGAAGGTAAGCCCACTGCCGATGACATATTCAGATTTATGTTTTACCATACATATTGCAGCGTGGTAGGCGTGATCGCCATCCTTCTTCTTGTGGCTTCGGTTGTTATGGCGGTATGGAGCTTCATGGACGGCAATATCATGCAGGGCTGCATATTCGCAGGCGTATTCCTGTTTGTTGCCATAAACAGTCCGTTAAGCATCAGAAAGAGATCGAAGAAGCAGGCTGAAGCAATGAGCACCGGCGAAGGTGTTATCACATATACCTTCAGTGATGCAGGTTTTGATATGAAGAGAATGCAGGAGTATGCTCCTTACAAATATGAGAACATCATGAAAGTGGTTAAAGGCAAAACCGCTTATTATGTATATCTCGGAAAGATGAGAGCATTCCTTGCTACAAAAGCTGATCTGGGTTCAAATGAGGAGACATTCGTTCAGCTTATCCGTGAAAACGTTAAAAACTTTAAAGGATGAAAAACGAAAAAGGGATCATGTTAACAGAAACATATTCAGATAAAGAGACTCTGGAATTCGGAAAGAGTCTGGGTGAAAAAGCCGTACCGGGTACCGTGATATGTTTGGACGGTGACCTTGGTACCGGCAAGACCGTCATAGCAAAAGGGATAGCCTTAGGGCTCGGTATCACCGAACCCGTAAGCAGCCCGACTTTTACCGTCGTAAAGGAATATACCGAGGGCAGGCTTCCGTTTTACCATTTCGATGTATACAGGATAGAAGATCCTGCCGAGATGGATGAGATAGGCTACGAAGACTACTTCTACGGTGACGGTGTGACAGTCATAGAGTGGTCCGATATGATAAGGGAACTTATCCCCGATAATGCCATAAGGATAAGATTAAAAAAGGATGCCGGAAAAGGATTTGATTACCGGCGGATTGAAATTGATGATCAGCCCTGATTTTTTGGCGAAAGGAATCAAAAGTCAAAATGAACACATTAGCATTAGACAGTTCGGGACTTACAGCTGCGGTGGCCGTCATGACGGACGGAAAGCTCGCAGCGGAGTATACAGTAAATAATAAAAAGACCCATTCGCAGACATTGCTGCCGATGATAGATGAGGTAATGAAGGCTGCAGGGATTGAACCTAAGCAGCTGGACTGCATAGCCATATCAAGAGGACCCGGGTCATTTACGGGACTGAGAATTGGCTCTGCAACGGCAAAGGGACTGGGACTGGCTCTTAATATTCCCGTAGCCGAGGTGTCATCACTTGATGCTTTAGCTTATAACTTATACGGTAATGAAGGCTGCATCATCTGTCCCATCATGGATGCGAGGAGGCAGGAAGTATATACTGCAGCATATGAGTTTGTACCGGCATCAGATGAGGGGAATCCTGGGTCCTATGAAATGAAGCGGATTATTGCTGAAAAAGCATGTCCGCTTGACGAAATACTGGAAGAACTTGAGAAATTCGGAAGAAAAGTCATTTTTAACGGAGACGGTGTACCGGTTAATCGTGATCACATCGTTAATAATTTTAAACAGAAGTGTGCATTTGCTCCTGAAACGCTGCTCCTGCAGAAAGCATCATCGGTAGCGGCCATAGGTGAGCTCATATACCTGAACGGAAAAGCAGTGAGTGCAGATGAACATGTCCCGGTATACTTAAGAAAATCCCAGGCCGAACGCGAAAGAGAAGCAGAGAATGAACAATGAAGATCCAGAAATTCGCCAAATGAATGACGAAGACGTTCCTTTTGTCTATGAGATAGAAAAGGCTACTTTCAGTGACTTGTGGTCCGAAGGAACTTATAAAAACTATAAAGACGGGAAGGGACAGTCTTATTATGTTGCAAGATCTGACGGACAGGTTGCGGCATATTGTGTCGTCATGCAGGTGCTCGATGAGTGTGAGATATTAAAGATCGCGGTCGGGATGCCATATAGAAGAAAAGGCATCGGAGAAAAGCTATTGACCACCGTTATGAAAAAAGCATCCGAAACGGGTGCAAGACTGTTTTATCTTGAGGTACGCGAGAGTAATCATCCGGCTATAAGTCTCTACAGGAAGCTTGGCTTTACCGAAACAGGAAGAAGAGACTCATATTACAGCCGGCCCGTTGAAAATGCCGTACTGATGAGCTGTGTAAAGAACTGATCCGGGATACCGGAATTAAAGGAATAAAAGATATGCTTGATCTATGTTTGCTCGGAACAGGCGGTATGATGCCGCTTCCGTACAGAAGACTTACTTCACTTATGACCAGATTTAACGGGAGCAGCCTGCTGATCGACTGCGGGGAAGGCACTCAGGTGGCTATCCGCGAGCGCGGCTGGAGCTTTCACGATATAGATGTTATCTGTATCACTCATTTTCACGGAGATCACATAAGCGGACTTCCGGGACTGCTTCTTTCCATGGGTAACGCGGAGCGCACGGAGCCGGTGACCATTATAGGGCCCAAAGGACTTGAAAAAACGGTTAACGCATTAAGGATCATCGCACCTGAGCTTCCGTTTGAGATCAGGTTTATAGAACTGACTGAGCCTGTGTGTGAGTATACACTTTTCGGATACAGGATCACCGCATTTAAGGTAAACCACAGGGTAACCTGCTACGGATATACGATAAACATAGACCGGGCCGGGAAATTCGACCCTGAAAAAGCAGAAAAGAACAATGTGCCCATGAGGGCGTGGAGCCGGCTGCAAAAAGGGCAGACAGTCGAGATTGACGGCGTGACATATACCCAGGATATGATCCTCGGTCCTGAAAGAAAAGGTATAAAGGTAACATATTGTACCGATACACGTCCGGTAAAGGTCATCTCGGAGATGGCGGCCGGGTCTGATATCTTCATCTGTGAGGGCATGTACGGAGAGGATGACAAGGACAATAAAGCTATTGAACATAAGCATATGACCTGTCAGGAAGCTGCAAGGTTAGCGGCTGCGGCAGATCCTGTGCCGGATGAGATGTGGCTTACCCATTACAGTCCTTCCATGGTGAACCCCATGGAATATATTGACAGTATCAAAAAGATATTCCCTAAGAGCATTGCGTCTAAAGATTTACGTACGGTTACGCTCAAGTTTAAGGAAGAAACTTAAAACTTTTGAAAGGAGGAGCACTTTAGGTGCCTGAAGACAACGGTATGAATAAGAAAAAGAAAAACAGTCCTGTCGGGACGATAATCTTCTGTGTACTTTTGGCGGCAGTCATTATAGGACTTTATTTCATGCTGACCAGAAAAAAAGAGGATACCAAAAATGAAATACCGGTAGAGACATCTGAAGCGGACAACCTCATAAAAAAAGATATTGATTATGATTATCCCGCTACTCCGAGAGAGGTATTAAAGCTTTATGCAAGGATAACAAAGTGCATTTACAGTGACGATATCACGGATGAGCAGATCGAAAAGCTGGTAAAACAGGTACGTAAGCTGTATGCAAATGCACTTTTGGAGAATAATGCCGAGGAAGAACAGATAGCCTTTTTAAAGGGTGATATTTCGGAATATCGTAAGGAAAACAAGATCATATATTCATATGCGATAGACAGTGCAAGCAATATAAATGTTATAAAGACAAAGGCCGGCAATACGGCACTTATCAAGATGTATTTCACATTGAGAGCCGGAGCTTCAATGGACAGGGCATTTGAAGAATTCAGCATGCTCGAGGAAGACGGCGGAAAGTGGAAGATAGCAGGCTGGAGACCGGCAGAAGAAAAAAGCCTGAACTAAAAAGAAGAAAAGAGTATTACGGTAAATATGGAAGACAGAAAAGACGTGCTTATATTGGCGATCGAATCTTCATGTGATGAGACTGCGGCAGCGGTCATGAAGAACGGACGTGAGATACTTTCGAATATCATTTATTCCCAGATAGACCTGCATACGCTGTATGGAGGTGTGGTACCGGAGATCGCTTCCAGGAAACATATCGAGAAAATAAACCAGGTGGTAAAAACGGCGCTTGATACTGCACAGGTAACGCTTGATGATATCGATGCCATAGGTGTTACATACGGTCCGGGACTGGTAGGAGCTCTGCTCGTAGGAGTGGCTGAAGCAAAGGCGATAGCTTATGCTGCAGGAAAGCCCTTAGTCGGAGTGCACCATATAGAAGGACATATCGCAGCCAATTATGTGGAGCATAAAGAACTTGAGCCTCCGTATCTCTGTCTGGTCGTATCGGGCGGCCATACGCATCTTGTAAAGGTAAAAGGATATTCGGAATATGAGATAATAGGCAGGACTCACGATGATGCGGCAGGTGAAGCATTTGACAAGGTAGCCCGTGCCATAGGACTGGGTTATCCGGGAGGGCCCAAGGTAGATAAGGTTTCAAAGACAGGACGCAAAGATGCCGTTACTTTCCCGAGAGCACATATAGAAGGATGTCCTTACGATTTCAGTTTCAGCGGATTAAAATCAGCGGTACTTAATTATCTTAATTCCTGCAGGATGAAGCAGGGACTTGACGGAAATGAGATATACAGCAGAAAGACCGATAATCCTGAATTTGACGGCAATGAGCTTATAGATCCGGAGACAGGCGTTACTGTTGCCGATGTGGCAGCTTCATTCCAGGAAGCGGTGGTAGATGCGCTTGTATCGAAGACTATTTCGGCAGCAAAGGATTTCGGATATAAAAAGATAGCCATAGCAGGCGGAGTGGCATCAAATTCAGCACTTAGAGAAGGCATGAAGCTTGCATGTGAGAAAGAAGGTTTTGAACTGTATTATCCGAAGCCTCTGCTTTGTACGGATAATGCCGTTATGATAGGATGTGCCGCATATTATGAGTATATTTCGGGGACAAGGCACGGATATGACCTTAATGCGGTGCCCAATCTGAAGCTTGGAGAGAGATAGGGGTACGCGATGAACAGCAAAACAGATAAAAAAGTATATGCGATCATAGTAGCTGCAGGCACAGGAAAGAGGATGAACAGTACTGTTAAAAAACAGTACATGGGGATTGCCTCTCAACCTGTGCTTGGTTTGACTTTAAAGGCTTTTGAAGAGAGTAAAACGGATGAGATAGTAGTGGTAACAGGTGCGGATGAGATAGCTTATGTAAGGGAACAGATAGTTGAAGACTATCTGTTTAAAAAAGTAACTGCCATCTGCTGCGGAGGTAAGGAGAGATGCGACTCGGTATGCGAGGGACTGAAAACGCTGATCAGAAATCATCCGGATGCGATAGGCAGCAGTTATGTGCTGATCCATGACGGAGTCCGCCCGCTTATTACCCCGGAGCTGATCAACCGGTGCATCGACAGCGTTAAAGAATGCGGAGCATGTGTTCCTGCCGTTCCGGAAAAAGATACGGTTAAGATGATCAATGCGGATGGGGAGATAGATTGTACGCTTGACAGGAAAAAGATATACAGGATCCAGACACCGCAGTGTTTTGAGATGGGTCTTATAAAGGAAGCTTTCGAAAAATACTATGCAGAAACCGGCAGTGCGGAAGAAGAAGCGCAGGATACGGCTGCTATTACCGACGATGCCATGCTGGTGGAGAAATATACCGGGCATAAGGTAAGGATAGTCGAGGGCGATTACAGGAACATCAAGATAACCACGCCTGAGGATATTAAGATAGCTGAGTTTTATCTTACGGGATGTAACTGATGCCGGTAAAAAGGAAACGGTATCACGGTGTTAACGATATCGGGGAGAAGCAGGAATAAGTGAGGATTTAGTAAATGGCGGATAAGGAAATATATTCAAAATTTAAGCTTGGGGATATGCTTGCGGTGTTCATAAAAGACAACCGTAACGGTAGCATCGGATATACATTGCTGCCCGAAGGCTTTGATGAAGGGATTGAACTCGACGGCTGGTGGAGCGTGGAACCTGCCGTACAGTGTAAATTTGTGGGAGACAATTATCCCGACGGGTTTATACACGGTCATTCCATGAAGAACAGCCAGTCTTCAAATGATATGGTTTTTCTGGGGCAGCGTACGGAGACGGCCGAATGTGAGAAAAACGGAGTTGAGCATACGCGTACCAGTATATATACGGATTACGAGAGAAGAGGGATAAATATCACCTCTGTACTTGAATATACCACAGGTTCGGATTATATAAAGACATATTCTGTGTTTGAGTCGAAGACGGAAGAAAAGCAGAAGCTGGAGATGGCTTCTTCCTTTAATATCTGCGCATTCCCCTGCACAGGCAAGGGCTTAAGACAGAAGGACCTTGTCCTTCACAGGCTGAAGAGCAAATGGAGTATGGAAGGAAAGCTTGAGAGCAGAAGGTTCCTTGATATGGAGCTTGAGCCTGCATGGCTGAGGATCGGAGCATCGAGTGAACGCTTCGGTGAGGTTGGCTCGATGCCGGTAAGACGTTACTTCCCCTGGATGGCGGTAACTGATATGGGCCAGGAAGGCGGTAGTATCGGATATTCCATAGGAGCCCAGCTGTATATCAATTCATCCTGGCAGATGGAGGTTTATAACCGGGATGAAAAGAACTCCATCTCGGGCGGTATAGCCGACAGGGAATTCGGACACTGGATGAAGGATATCGCACCCGGAGAAAGATTTGTGACACCTGTGGCAGTGCTTACCGTATGCAAAAATGCGGGGAAGCCGGTATATACGGATACTCCCGATGCTATCCGCATGGAGAGTACGATCGATGAATTGAGCAGGCGTCTTACCGATGCCCAGACGGTTAATCTGGAAAATGTACCTGATAGTGAAAAAGAGCTTCCCATAATCTTTAACGAATACTGTACCAGCTGGGGAAATCCCGATGAAAAGGAAATGGAAGCAATCGCGGAAAGATTAAAGGGACACGGCATAAAGTATTGTGTCATAGATGCAGGCTGGCATGTAAAGGACGGAAATGACTGGTCGGATATAGGAGACTGGATCACAAACAAGAACAAATTCCCCGGAGGATTAAAGAAAACTGCCGACAAGATACGGGAGTGCGGGATGATCCCGGGTCTCTGGTATGAGATGGAAGTAGTCGGTAAAGATTCCGACAGCTTTAAAAATGAGGATATGCTGTTAAAACGTGACGGCATCCCGATACAGACCATGTTCAGGCGTTTCTTTGATATGAGGAAACCGGAAGTTACAGATTTCCTTACCAAAAGAGTTATAGATAACTTGAAAGATAATGGGTTCGGGTATTTAAAGGTAGATTATAACGACAACTTAGGTATAGGCTGTGACGGCGCGGAATCCTTGGGAGAAGCATTAAGACAGAACATGCAGGCGTCCATCGGATTCTTTAAGAAGATCAGGGAAGAGATACCGGACATAGTGATCGAAAACTGTTCTTCGGGCGGGCACAGGCTTGAGCCTTCTATGCAGGCAGTCACATCGATGGCATCGTTCTCCGATGCGCATGAATGGCAGGCTATCCCCGTTATAGCAGCCAATGTCACAAGAGCCATCCTGCCTGCACAGAGCCAGATATGGGCAGTACTGCGGGCAAAGGATGATGAGAAGAGGCTGTATTACTCACTCAGCAATACATTCCTCGGACGTATGTGCCTATCGGGAGATATGAGCACCATATCGGATGAGCAGTTTGAGATAGCAGATAAAGCCATAGCATATTATAAAAAGTGTGCGGATATAATAAAGAACGGCAGGAATTACCGCTTAGGACCGTATCAGGACAGCTACAATGATCTTAAGGGCTGGCAGGCAGTGGTAAGGGTATCGGAAGACAGGAAGAAGTGCATGGCCGTGGTAAATACCTTTGCAATAAAGGAGGATACCAGCATAACATTTGAACTTCCTGAGTATTACAGTGCTGAAGAGAAAAGTGAAAGTCTGCGTTTTGACTGCTTTAAGAGAGAAGGCATCGATATAGCGATAAAAGGCAGAAAAGTACTGATCTCCAACCTGTCGGATTATGACGGACTTGTATTCAGAATTTGGTAAAAGCCGGTGTATCTCAAAAAAACTTTCGCGAAAAATAAGAAAACATCTTGACATCTTGTAAATAACGTGTTATTATCTTTAAGCGTTGTTCGGAGAGTTGGCCGAGTGGTTGAAGGCGCTGGTCTTGAAAACCAGTGATCCCGTAAGGGACCGTGGGTTCGAATCCCACATTCTCCGCGAGTATTCAACATCGAATGACCACCTGTGCATGGTGGTCATTCTTATATGTTGGAGCTTTATTTAATATGACCCGGTGACGGGGTGATTTAGGTTCTTTGGAGAAATACCCAAGAGGCTGAAGGGGCTCCCCTGGAAAGGGAGTAGAGCGTTAATAGCGCTGCA
>CACYIR010000047.1 GCA_902774525.1 uncultured Lachnospiraceae bacterium | reverse complement strand
GATATCTGCAGATGGGGCGGCGAGGAGATGGTCATCCTTATGAGGGACTATGATTTTGCCGTTGCCAAAGAAAAGATGGAATATATAAGAAAGATCGTCGAGACTAACCCGACGGTATTCTATAACAAACGTATACCCGTGACCATTACCATCGGCTTAGAGGAGAACAAGGATATCTACAATAATCCCGAAGAGCTCATAAAGGTTGCGGATGAACGCATGTATTACGGTAAGGAGCACGGAAAGAACATCGTGATCTCCGAATAATGAAAGACCGGCGGGAAACCGTCATGTTGTAATTAAAGTAAGGAAGTACTATGAAGAAAAAAGGAATTCTGAATAAAAATCTGTTTTTGTACTGTGGATTGGAGAAAGAGCAGTTTGACAATATTTTTGACAAGATCATGGACAGAAATGTCAAGCTGGTGTTCAAGTGTAATATTGTGATCATCGTACTCGGTCTGTTCTTTTTCCTGCTGAATCTCCTTCTTAAAACCGAAAATCTGGCAGCGTACTGGGTATTGATCATCGGCGGTATCGCACTGTATCTGTATAAAATACTGATGAAAAAGATGAAGGGTATCCATGCATTTATATACTGCTATGCCCTTTTGGCAACGGTGCTTATATTCGGCATGATACTAAGTATACAGCCGACGACCATAAATATGCCTTCTACGAGCTTTATCGCCTTTCTGGCATTTCTCCCCCTGATAGTGAACGACAAACCGACCAGGATGGGTTTACTTATATTTCTTGCGGCATTGGCTTATTTTCTTATAAGCGTGAACTTAAAATCCGGTGTCGTATTTAAGGCGGATGTCATGAATACCGGGACGTTTGCGGTATTGGGATTTGTCCTTTATATAAGCATCTCCAACAGAAGCGTCAAAGAGATATTCTACTGGCAGCAGGCGGCAGAGAACGAGCGTATCAGGGAAGAGGCACATGTGGCAGAGCAGGCGAGCAGAGCCAAGAGCAACTTTCTTGCCAATATGTCCCACGAGATAAGAACGCCGATGAATGCCATCATCGGCTTGGATGAGATGATCCTAAGAGAGTCGGAAGAGGAGAATACCAAGAGGTACGCTTCGGATATCAAGAGTGCCGGCAATACGCTTATGTCCATCATCAACGATATCCTCGACTTAAGCAAGATCGAGTCCGGAAAAATGGAGCTGGTACCCGTCAACTATGAGGTATCTTCCGTTATCAACGATATCGTAAACATGACGGAAAAGAAGGCCGAAGATAAGAGCCTGAAGTTTACAATGGATGTCGAAGAGGATATCCCTTCTGTACTTAACGGTGATGAGATCCGAATCCGCCAGATACTTCTGAACATAGTAAACAATGCCGTAAAGTACACCGAAAAGGGCAGTATAGATGTGGATATATCCTTTGACAGGGACACATCCACGCTGATAGCAACCGTAAAGGACACCGGTATCGGTATCAAACCCGAGGATAAGGAGAGACTGTTTGACTCATTCCAGCGTCTTGATGCCACACGTAACAGGAATATCGAGGGTACCGGATTGGGACTTAATATCTCGAGACAGCTCGCCGGGATGATGGGCGGCGGCATAGAGGTGGAGAGTGAGTACGGAAAAGGCTCCGTATTTACCGTAAAGGTAGTGCAGAAGGTGGCTGACGACACTCCCATGGGCGATTATACGAAGCGCCTCGAGAAAGCAAGACAGGGAGAAAAAGAATACAAAGGCAAGCTCTTTGCACCCAATACCAGGATACTTGTGGTAGACGACAATGAGATGAACATCAAGGTAGTAAGATTCCTGCTGAAGAATACTGCGATCGACATCAGATCCGCATTATCCGGAGCAGAGTGCATAGAAATGCTTAAATCCGAGCAGTATGATGTCATACTGCTCGACCAGATGATGCCCGGCATGTCCGGTATAGAGACCTTAAAAGCGATAAGAGAACAGCAGATAGCCGACGGGGTACCTGTTATAGCTCTTACCGCGGATGCGATAGCCGGTGCTAAGGAGATGTATATTGAACAGGGATTTACGGATTATCTGTCAAAACCCATCATATATGAGGAACTTGAAAAGACACTCATAAAATATCTTCCGGCGGCCTTAAGACCGGTAAAACCGGAAGATGAAGGGTAAAAGTATTATTTTACGATATCCTTGTACATTTCAGGTCTTCTGTCGCGGAAAAGTCCCCAGGAGAGCCTGTTTTCGGCGATCACGTCGAGATCGAAGCTTTGGATAAGGATCTCTTCCCGATCTCTGGATGCACTTTTTACTATTTCACCGGTTTCATCGGTTATAAATGAAGAACCGTAAAAGATGAGAGAGGATTTCAGTCCCGCATTTTCTTCGCAGGGCTCGACATCCTCTTTTCCTATTCTGTTGGCTGCTACCACGGGTACGAGGTTGGATGCGGAATGTCCCTGCATGCATCTTCTCCAGTGAGGCATGCTGTCGGTCTCAAGTATGGGCTCTGAGCCGATGGCGGTAGGATAGAAGATGATCTCGGCACCTTTTAACGCCAGGACTCTTGCAGTCTCCGGGAACCACTGGTCCCAGCATATGCCGGCTCCCAGTCTTCCGTACTTTGTATCAAATACCATAAAGCCCGTATTTCCGGGAGTGAAATAAAACTTTTCCTGATAAAAATGATCGTCCGGGATATGGGTTTTTCTGTATACACCGAGGAGCGTGCCGTCGGCATCTATCCATGCAAGAGAGTTATAAAGGACATTCCCGTCCTTTTCGTAAAAGCTTACGGGAAGGACTACGCTTAACTCTTTAGCAAGCTTCTGAGCTGCCTTTACCGCAGGGTTTTCATTTACGGGCAGGGCGTAGCCGTAGAAATCATAGCGTCTCTGCTGGCAGAAGTATTCTCTTTCGAAAAGCTCGGGCAGGAGTATCACCTGCGCACCCTTTGATGCTGCCTCACGGACCATCTTTTCGGCTTTATCGATATTTTCTTCAACAATTTTGCTGCACTGCATCTGTATGGCAGCTACTGTTATATTTCTCATGCTGTTTTCCTTTCTCGATCAGAGGGACGGTTCTCCCGCCGGGATCTGCTGGGTGATACAATGGATATTTCCGCCGCCGAGCAGGATGTCCCTTGCCGGTATCTGTATCACTTCCCCGACTTCACGCTCGTCCTCGCCTTCTTCAAACTCGTAGCCTTTTAGGTCTTCTTCTTTTATAAAAACATGCTTTTCGGGGATGGGGAGCTTATGGACTGTTAAGCTTCGTCCTTTTGCATCGGTTTCGTTTTTAAGGACCTCAAGGTTTTCTTTTGAAAGTGCATATTGCGGGTCGTTTTCATCATCTGTCCAGGCGAGTACCGCTTCACCGGGTCTTATAAAAGCACATATGTTATCCACATGCCCGTCGGTCTCATCGTTATATATCCCGTTCGGAAGCCATATGACTTTTTCGGCCCCTAAGTATTCTTTCAGCTTTTTTTCGATCTCATCCTTTGTCATACGCGGGTTCCGTCCGGGGCTCAGCAGGCATTCACCTGTGACCATGACGGTACCTTCTCCGTCCGAGTGGATGGAGCCGCCTTCAAGTACGAAGGGAGCAGCATCATATGCTTTATAGCCTTCCATTCCGGCAAAGAAAAGTGCAAAGGCGTCATCCTTTTTCCAGGAGGGATACAGTCCGTTATATTCACCGCCCCATGCATTAAAGGTCCAATTGACTGCCCTGACCTCGCCGGCAGCGTTTTTTACAAATGTGGGAGCCACATCCCTGGCCCAGGCGTCATCCGTTTCGGCCTTAAATATCCGGACATTCTCAATACCGGACAGCTCGGATACGGCACTTTCATATGCGGTTTTTCCTGCTGCCACAAATACTTCTTCGCTTTCGGCGATGGCACTTATTATATTCTTAAAGGCGAATCTGGCGGCCTTAGCCCCGTAAGGCCACGAACCGGGACGCTCCGGCCATATCATTATGCATCCGCGGTGCGGTTCGAATTCTCCGGGCATATAAAATCCGTCTTCCCGGGGAAGACCGGTTGATATTTTTGCTTCCATGACCGCACACCTCCTTTATGTTCTGTGGGATTCCATATATCAGCATATCATAAACAGGGGGTCCTTGCAATAGGCTCTTCACCTAAAATCCGATTGCATTCACTTGTAAATTATGATAAAATTAACTTGGTATATTCTGTGATGAAGTAAAGTTTTTTATGACTTTTTGAAACGGGGGCACCTGATAATATGTTGGAATTCTTACGGGAATATCAACTTAATATAATGCTTATACTTATAGGAGTCTGCGGATTGCTGGCATTTCTTGTGCTGCTCACAAAAGCGATACCGTTAAAGCGCAGATTTATCCTTATGGCTATGGAACTGTGCGCTATGTTCCTGCTTATAGCGGACAGATATTGTTATATATACCGCGGGGATATCAGTGATCTGGGATACTGGATGGTAAGGATATGCAACTTCGCAGTATATCTTATGACTCTGTTTATTCTTGTTATATTTAATCTGTATCTGGGAAATCTGTGTTTGAACGAAGTAGGGTTAAAGGTCCTGCCGAAACGTATGCGGGTAGCTCATCTGCTGGCAGCCGTTGACTTTATCTTATTGGTGTTCGGGACTCCCGCCGGGCTGTTCTTTACTATTGATGAGTATAACAGATACCATAGAGCTGAAGGGTTCTTTATATGTTATATCATTCCCCTTGCGATACATCTGCTGCTGCTTACCGTAATATGGCAGTACAGGAACGGACTGACCAAGGGCGTGCGTCTTTCGCTCATATTGTTTACCGGTGTACCGTTTTTCGCTTCCTTAGGTCAGATATATGCTTACGGTCTTTCCCTTACCAATATCACTCTGGTAGGGCTGGTAGTTCTTTTGTATATTTTCTCTCTCCATGATATGAACAATGCCGTAGAGCACGCAAAAGAGCTGGAGATCAATGTCTTAAAGGAAGAGCAGAAGAATGTCTTAAAGGAAGAGCAGAAGAATGCCGAGATGGTATTCGAACAGACAGCAGAGGCACTTGCAAGCGCGATCGATGCGAAGGACAAGTACACACATGGTCATTCGAGGAGAGTAGCCGAGTATTCCAGAGCTATCGCCAAAGCCTCCGGAAAGAACGAAAAGGAATGCAGGGAGATATATTATACCGCGCTTTTGCATGACG
Source organism: uncultured Lachnospiraceae bacterium (assembly GCA_902774525.1). GTDB lineage: Bacteria > Bacillota > Clostridia > Lachnospirales > Lachnospiraceae > RUG11977. The sequence continues at coordinate 12,665 of CACYIR010000047.1, read as the reverse complement.
TGGGTAAGATCGGTGTAGCGGACCGCATTATCAATAAAGAAGGAAAGCTTACCAAGGAAGAATTTGACTGTATAAAAGAGCATCCGGTCATCGGAAAAAGGATACTATCAAGTATCAGTAAGCTGCCGTACTTAAGCATAGGCGCAAACTATCATCATGAAAGATACGACGGAAAGGGCTATCCCGAGGGATTAAAGGGTGAGGATATCCCTACCATAGCGAGGATCATAGCAGTAGCGGATGCATATGATGCGATGTCATCAAAGCGTAGTTACCGTGATCCGCTTCCGCAGCAGAAGGTAAGGGAGGAGCTGGTAAAGGGTATGGGTACCCAGTTCGATCCCCATTTTGCAAAGGAAATGCTTCACCTTATAGATGTCGATACCGAATATGAGATGAAGGAGAGAGAGGAAGTCAGCCAGCTCGAAGGCAGAAACGACCTTAAGTTTGAGGAATACAGATCGAGTGTATCCGAAGGCATACTTATCATACCCTATTCCACTCTCATCCGTCTGCGTGTAAAAGACGAAGGGAAGAATAAAGGAGCAGGCAGGCAGAAACTGCCCGGGATACTTTTATTTGACTCACTGGATGGAAGGACCCATATCTCGGATAATAAAAAAGATGAGATGCTCTATCTCGAATATGCAGAACTGAGGCCCGACGGCAGGCATACCTGTATCGGGGCAAGGAAGATAGAAGCACGTAAGATAGATGACAGATCGGCATATACGGATATCGACCGTACCAAGGATGATGATTATGTCATCGAAGCCGTAAAATATGAGGATCATGTAAGGATAAAGATCATCTCCGAGACCGATGCATGGGAATTTATCATAGCATTGCAGGATGCTTCGAGGTTTGCATATCTCGGTATCATGGGCGAGTATTGTACGGTCATCATCAATGAGCTTAAGAAATCCGATGAAATATTAAAGGATGGCGATATACCCCGTATAGCCGAGAAGATATCATTTATCAACGTACCGGAGGGTGATATCCCCAATGTCCAGGTGGACAGCTGGAGGACTGCAGCTACGGACGGAATACGTGTTACCGACGGACTTAATATCACATTCCATACCATGAGCCTGCCGACCGCGAGACTTGTATGGCATTGCCCTTCACTTTCGTTTTTCTCGTCCTTGGATGGACATGTAAACGGTAAGGGCTACCGCGAGCTTTGTCTTATCCGTATGGACGGCGAAAGCTGGGAGACGGATGATAATGTCGATAATACGATACAGGCCAATAAATCAGATGATTTTGAGGGCTGGGAGAACTGGAAGGCGAAAAACAAACAAGGTCTTGACTGCTCGGTGCTTATAAGGATGAAGGACAATAAGATCATAGTCACTACGGAAAACAGCGGTATATCGATAAGAAATGATATGGTGATAAACGGCCCTGTAGATGATATATATGTATCGCTTACCGGCGACCAATGTGCCCTTACAAATATTAAAATCAAACAGACTTAAAAGATCAGAAAACCCTCTTTACAGGACAAACCGGTAAAGAGGGTTTTATATACTATAGTAATGCCGGGACCGGGCTTAATTATGTACGGACCGGAGCCGTTCAGCATGATAACAGAGCATCATATACCGCAAGTGCGGCAGCAGCCTCTATACAGGGGACCGCACGGGGAACTATGCAGGGATCGTGCCTTCCGGGCACAACCAGTGTGGTTTCTTCTTTTGTGGAGAGGTTTATGCTTTTTTGCTCCTTAGTTATGGAAGGAGTAGGTTTTACGGCTACCCTGAAGATGAGCGGCATGCCGTTTGTGATACCGCCGAGTATACCTCCGCAGTTATTGGTAACGGTCTCTATTTTCCCTTCTTTTAAGCAGAATTCATCATTGTTCTCGCTGCCCGTAAGTGCGGCCGCTTCAAATCCGTTTCCGAACTCTATGCCTTTTATGGCGGGGATACCGAAGATGATCTGCGAGATCCTGTTCTCCATTCCGTCAAACATCGGGTCTCCGACACCTGCCGGGATGCCGAATACGGCACATTCTATGACACCGCCCACTGAGTCGCCTTCGGCTCTTTTTTCGGCGATATATGCTTTCATTTTTTCTCCCTGTTCTTTGGAGATAGTGGGGAAGTCCCCGTCTGAAGCGGGGTTAAAAGGTAACCCTGTATTAATGCCGGTCAGGCAGCCGATGGAAGTTTCTACCAGGTCTCCCTCATCCTTTATCCCGCCGATGGAACTTATCCTTGAGCATATATATATACCTTTTTCTTCGAGCAGCTGGATGGCTATGCCGCCGGCTATGCATAAGGGTGCCGTGAGCCTTCCGGAGAAGTGCCCGCCGCCGGTATAATCCCTGTCCTCACCGTATTTTATATATCCCGTATAATCGGCATGTCCCGGACGGGGGATATCTTTCAATATGTCGTAGTCGGAGGAGCGTGTATTGGTATTCATGATCACAGCCGTAATGGGAGTGCCGCAGGTAGTATCTCCGACCACACCGCTTAAAAACTCGGGTGCGTCTGCCTCCTTACGGGGAGTGGAGTAGGCGTTTTTACCGGGAGCACGGCGCTGCATAAATTCGAAGAGCTTTTCATAGTCTATCCTTTTTCCTGCAGGGATGCCCTCTAAAGTCATACCTATGGCTTTACTGTGTGATTGTCCGAATATGGTAAGTTTTATGTTTTTTCCGTAACTGCTGCTCATATATATCGGATCCTTTCGTAGTGTGGTAGATGTCCGGGTATAAAAGATTCTTCGTTTACGCTCAGAATGACAACTCCTCCCAGAATCCCGGGAAGGACTTGTCCGTGCACTCGGCTCCCGTTACAGATACGTCTCCCTCGCAGATGCCTGCAGCTACTGCTGCCGACATGGCTATGCGGTGGTCGTTGAAGGAGTCAACCGTACCGCCTGGCAGCCGGTCCTTTCCTCTTATAAGGATGCCGTCCGCAGTCTCTTCTGCATCGGCACCTATGGAGCGGAGCATGGAGACGGTGGTTGCTATCCTGTCGGATTCCTTTAGTCTTAAGCGTTCTGCATGGATGATACGTGTCTCACCTTTAGCTCCTGCCGCTACCGCACTTATGACCGGTACAAGGTCCGGTATGCGTGAGGCATCTATTATCTGTCCTTTTAAGGTTCCCTTTTTTACGGTGACGGATGTTAATCCGGTACTGTTTTCACTGTTTTCGTCAGATACAGTCCCGGCTGCATCAGGCTGATCCTCTTCAATGACACAGGCTCCGAAACCTTTTAGGATGTTTAAGATCTCTTTATCTCCCTGGATGGAAGATAAGTTAAGTCCCGGTACTGTCATGCCTTTTTCGGAAAAAGCTCCCATACATAACGGGAAGGCTGCCGAAGACCAGTCTTTTTCGACTATGCGGGTACCGGTTACATTATAACACTGATCGCCTTCTATATGGTAGATATTTTCTCCTTTTTTTATCTTAATGCCTGCCGATTCTACCCTTGCGACGGTCATGGCTATATAATCGCCCGACTCTATGCTGCCGGTGATATTTATGACGGAGTCCCCCTTTAACAGAGGGAGAGCCATGATGAGGCCTGATATGTATTGTGATGAGATATTGCCCGGGATGGTAAAGGTGCCGCTTGTAAGCAATCCCCTGCAGTAAAGGTATTTACCGTCCTGCATAAAGCTCATCCCGTGTGCCGAAAGGGCATCGGTAAGAGCTCCTAAGGGTCGCTCGGAGAGCCTGCCTTCCATATGGAATACCACATCGATCCCCAGTGCTCCCGCTATCGGTATGAGGAAGCGGAGAGTGGATCCGCTTTCTCCGCAGAGCAGGGGCTTATACATAGCTGACATCCCGGAGTTGTCGATGGTTTTTATGATGGGTCTGACCGATATTTCGGAGCTTCCCGATCCGTTTTGGGTGATCCTTATATCCGCACCCATGGCGTTCAGGCATTTTATGGTGGCGGATATATCTTTAGAGATGCCGTTTACGATGAGTTTTCCGGCACTTTTTGAAAGCGCGGCGGTGATTAACATCCTGTGGGCCTGGGATTTTGAAGACGGAACTTCAAATATCCCGCTTTTCGGACCGTGACTTATGGTTTTGTTCATATATCATATCCTTTTTAGTTGAAATAAGGTTGTATGGTTTACAGCTTTTTAGCTCATCTTACTCCGCCTTCTTCAAGCCAGCCTTTCAGCTTTTCGGTCTGTATCTTCATGATCCTGCAGTTACCGATCGCGGTAGGTACGATAAGGTTGGTAACAGAACCGGAGTTCTTTTTATCTACCAAGGTTACTTCAAACATCTCGTCGAGCCCGTAGGGGATTTCGGAGGGGAGCTTGTACACATCGAGGATCTCAAGAAGTCTTACAAGGGTTTCTTTAGAACAGAGCCCCATTTCGGAAGCGGCCTTTGTCACTGCGGCCATACCCATGGCTACTGCCTGTCCGTGTAGGATACTGTATCCGCTGCAGGCTTCTACCGCATGCCCGAAGGTATGTCCGAGGTTCAGCTTCATGCGGAGCCCTGTGTCAAATTCGTCATTTTCCACATAAGCCTTTTTCATCTTTACGCAGGTGGAGATGACATGCTCATATTGTGTGCATACAGGCTTCTGCAAAAGCTCGTCAAAGAATTCCTCGCTCTCTAAGACAGCGTATTTTATGATCTCCCCGCATCCGCAGGAGTATTCTTCCGGCGGGAGGGTGGAGAGGGTATCTGTATCGCATATCACAAGGCGGGGCTGGTAGAAGGCTCCGACCTGGTTTTTCCCGTTTGTAAGATCGACTGCTGTCTTACCGCCGACTGAAGAGTCCACTGCGGCGAGCAGGGTGGTAGGTATCTGGATAAAGGTGATACCGCGCTGGTATGTGGCTGCGGCAAAGCCTGCAAGGTCGCCGACCACACCGCCTCCTAAGGCTACTATCATATCGGAACGTCTTATGTGGCTGTCACACATAAATTCCAAAAGCTCACCGTAGGTATTTAAGCTTTTGCTCTTTTCTCCGTGGGGGAATACGAATTCTATAGTCTTATATCCCGATCCGGCGAGACTGTTTTTGAGGGCTTCTCCGTAGAGGGGGAATACGTTGTCATCGGAGACTATGACGGCAGTGGTGTTTTCCGCCTGACGCCTGGCGGCAAGGGGATCCGTGGCAGATACACCGGAAGCGGGCAGCAGTGCTGAAAATATCAGTTCGCCGGCTTCTTTAAGTAATCCGGAGTCGATCAGAACATCGTAATCAACAGAAGCGTTTATCCTTATTTTTTCCATCAGCCGTCTACCTCCTCTTTGCGTTTTTTACCGTCGTCCAAAAGCTTTACAAGGGTTTCGCGGTCGTCATTTTCTAAGGCTTCCTTATAGGAAGTAAGGCTGTCGATAAGGATATCGATCTCTTTTATAAGGTTGTCTTTATTGTCTAAGAAAAGCTCTGCCCACATCTGCGGATTGAGCCAGGCAACTCTTGTCATGTCGCGGTAGCTGCCGGCCGAAAAGCCCTTATGTGCGAGTGCTGTGGGGCTCTTGATATATGCGTTTGATACCACGTGGGCCAGCTGTGAGGTGAAGGCTATCATCTCGTCATGCTTTTCTGCTGTGGTAACGGTGATCTTTCTGAAGCCTGCAGGCTCTAAGAGTTCTTTTACTTTTTCGAGCAGTTCTATATTATCGTATACGGGAGGCACAATCACCATGGGAGCGCCCTTAAACAGGGTTTCCTTGGCATATTTAAATCCCGAGAACTGCGTACCGGCCATGGGATGTCCGCCCACATACAGGAATCCGTATTGTTCGGCGAGTTTCTCACCTTCATACATGGGGACTCTCTTGGTACCGCAGCAGTCTATAACAACAGGTTTCTTACCTATATAAGGTCCCATTTCATCAAGAAAATCTATAACCGCCTGCGGGTATACGCATATAAGGATGATATCGCAGTCACCGATATTTTCTTTGGTAAGCTCCCCATCCACCGCATCGGACAGCTCAGCAAAGCTAAGCACCGAGCGGTCAAGCTCGCGGGCCAGTACGGTATGTCCTGCCACATGGTATGCTTTTGCAAATGAACCTCCTATAAGTCCGAGTCCTACTATTCCTGCTTTCATGATGCTGTATCTCCTGAATAAATCTTTATGTCTTTATGTAGTTCTGTAAATGAGTCAAAGTCACCTCGAAAACGCTTCAGCGTTTCCTCGGTAACAAAACGATGCTCCGCTAAGAGGTGGGGGATATCTTCTGTTTTGTTATATTATATACGATATTAATAATTTTGTCATCTCATCACTTGATCGCGTCTCTTACTGCGTTTACCTTTACTACCAGCTTCGCGTACTCGTCGGGAGTAAGTGACTGGGCACCGTCGCAGAGTGCGTGGATGGGATCGTTGTGTACTTCGATGATAAGTCCGTCAGCACCGCATGCAGCAGCGGAAAGTGCCATCGGAGGTACCATACGTGCTATGCCTGTAGCGTGGCTGGGGTCTACTATCACGGGTAAGTGTGAGAGCTCATGCAGCATGGGTACTGCGGAAAGGTCCAAGGTATTGCGCATGTAGTCGGAGTAGGTACGGATACCTCTCTCGCAGAGGATTACCTGCTCGTTGCCGCTTGCCATGATATATTCGGCACTCATGAGGAGCTCCTTTAATGTATTGGCAAGACCACGTTTCAACAGGATGGGCTTTCCTATACGGCCGAGCTCTTTTAAGAGGTCGAAGTTCTGCATATTGCGGGCACCTACCTGAAGTACATCCACATCATCAAATAACGGAAGATCGGATACGCTCATTATCTCGGTAACGATGGGAAGGCCGGTCTCTTTTCTTGCTATTTTTAAAAGCTCTAAGCCTTCACCTTTAAGACCCTGGAAATCATACGGGGAGGTACGGGGCTTAAAAGCGCCGCCGCGGAGTAAGTTGGCACCTGCTGCCTTTACGGCTTTAGCCACTTCTACTATCTGAGCCTCTGACTCTACAGAGCAGGGGCCGGCTATCATAGCGAAGTTTCCGCCGCCTATTTTTACATCGCCTACTTCTACCACCGTGTCATCAGGATGGAACTGGCGGTTTACACATTTGAAAGTATCGGTAACTCTTTTTACGGAGTCAACTATGTCCAGGCTTCCTATTAAGTCCATGTCGACCTTGCTGGTATCACCTATAAGTCCCAGAACGGTCTGGAAATCTCCTTTAGAGACGTGGATCCCGAGGCCCATGCCTTTCAGCCAGTCGATCAGCTTATCCTGTTTTTCTTTGTTTGCGTCTTTTTTTAATACTACGATCATTTTTATGTCTCCCTTCGATAAATAAAAAGCGGAACAGGTCAACCTGCTCCGCTAAAATTCATGATTGTTTAAATCTCATGTACTTTTGCATCACAAACTGACCTTACTTCCGGAGAAAGTAAAGTAGTAATAAAAGTAATAATATGATGCTAAAGTAAATGATTTTTTCATAGATTTGTCCGCATCCTTTTACACTTTAAATCGCTGAACTATGGCTAGAGTATACTCTCATTTAAAATATTTGTCAAGCATAAATTTAGTTTGCTAAAATAAAAAAAATATGCTATACTAATCCCAAATGACGTGCATTTTTTGCGCGTGGTACCCGGACGCGGGCTTTTAGGCCGTTACAAGGTCCCGGTTTACAAAATACAATATCAGGAGGCTACTATGAGCAATATTGATGTTATGTCGGCAAATGCCATAAGAGTACTGGCAGCAGACGCTATTCAGAAGGCTAAGTCAGGTCATCCCGGACTTCCTTTGGGTTGTGCGGATATCGCATATGTTTTATGGGGAAAAGAGATGAACCATAATCCCAAGAACCCCGACTGGAGAAACAGAGATCGTTTCATCCTTTCAGGCGGACATGGTTCAACACTTCTTTATTCACTTCTTCATCTGTTCGGATACGGTCTTAAGAAGGAAGACCTTATGCAGTTTAGACAGATGGATTCACTTACACCCGGACATCCCGAGTACAGACATACAAAAGGTGTTGAAGCTACCACAGGCCCTCTCGGACAGGGTATGGCTATGGCAGTAGGTATGGCTATGGCTGAGAAGCATATGGCAGCTAAGTACAACAGAGACGGATATAAGGTATTCGATCACTTCACATATGTACTCGGCGGCGACGGCTGTATGATGGAAGGTATCTCATCAGAGGCATTCTCACTTGCAGGTACTTTAGGACTTGGAAAGCTCATAGTTCTCTATGATTCAAATAATATCACTATCGAAGGTTCTACCGATATCGCTTTCGCAGAGGATGTTGAGAAGCGTTTCGAGGGCTTCGGATTCCAGACCATCATCGTTGAAAACGGCCATGACATGGACGCTATCGCAAAGGCTATAGAGCAGGCTAAGGCTTGCGAGGATAAGCCTTCATTCATCATGTTCAAGACCAAGATCGGTAAGGGCTGCCCCGCTAAGGAAGGTTCAGCTAAGGCACACGGAGAGCCTTTAGGTGATGAGAATGTATTAGCACTTAAGGAAAACATCGGATGGCCTTCAACAGAGCCCTTCTTCGTACCCGATGAGGTATATGCTAACTATGCAGAGCTTGCAGCTAACGGAGCAAAGGCAGAGGATGCATGGAACAAGCTTTACGCAGAGTACTGTGCTAAGTATCCTGAATTAAAGAAAGCTATCGAGGATGATTTCAATCTTGATATCGCTAAAGACCTTATTAATAATGAAGAGTACTGGAAGTTTGAGGATAAGGCTGAGGCTACACGTAAGCTTTCAGGTATGGCTCTTAACCGTGTTAAGGAATATGTACCCGGCTTATTCGGCGGTTCAGCAGACCTTGCTCCTTCAAATATCTCAGATATGAAGAACGAGCCTTTCTTCTCCAAGGAAGACGGCACAGGCAGAAATATCCACTACGGCGTACGTGAGCAGGCAATGGCAGCTATCGCTAACGGCATCACACTTTACGGACTCCGCGGATACGGCGCAACATTCTTCGTATTCAGTGATTATACAAAGCCCATGGCAAGACTTGCTTCACTTATGAAGATCCCGACAGCCTTCATCTTTACACATGACAGTATCGGTGTTGGCGAGGACGGACCTACACATGAGCCTATCGAGCAGGCAGCTATGTGGAGAGCACTTCCTAACTTCCATATGTTCAGACCTTGCGATGCTACCGAGACTTTAGCTGCTTGGTACAGCGCAGTTACATCAAAGAACACTCCTACCGGACTTGTTCTTACACGTCAGAACCTTCCTCAGATCGCAGGTTCATCTAAGGATGCGTTAAAGGGTGCATATGTTATCCAGGATAGTGAGAAGGCTACTCCCGATGCTATCATCATTGCTACAGGTTCAGAGGTAAGCATCTCCGTAAAGGCTAAGGAAATCTTAAAGGCTGAGGGTATCGACGTAAGAGTAGTATCAATGCCTTGTATGGATCTGTTCGAGGAGCAGAGTGCAGAGTATAAGGAGAGCGTACTTCCTAAGAGCGTACGTGCAAGAGTTGCAGTTGAGGCTCTTTCAGACTTCGGCTGGGGCAAGTATGTAGGACTTGACGGTGCTACTTTATGCATGGAAGGCTTCGGAGCATCGGCACCTCAGAACTTATTGTTCGAGAAGTTCGGATTCACAGCTGAGAACGTAGCAGCTAAGGTTAAGTCAGTATTAAAGTAATTAAAGAGACCGGTTTAGTCGATCGACTTTTCGAAGTGCTGGTAATCCTTTTTGGTATTCCAGTCACCGCCCCAGGTAAATCCGTGGGCGATAAAGATGTTATAACAGGGATCCCCGTTTTTTATAAAATGGGGATTCTCTTTTTCTCTGTCAACATAATCCGTTGCATTTTCGGGCTGGAGGAACAGAGTTCCGTCCTTACGGGTATAGACGTAAGGGTTGTAGAGTGTATTGATATCTATAGCCAGACCCAGCGCATGGTTAGAAAGGACGGTGGTTTCGGCTATCGTCCTGTAACAGAATGAGGAAGAGTTGTTGTCTTCCATGGATTTTTCATCGTCCGCCCCGTATTCATCTATGAGGCGGATTTTTTCTATTTCATATTTTATATCGAAGAGCTCTTTGAATATCTCAAGGGTATCATCTGCGATAGCCTTATTTACGATGATCTCGCCCTCATGGATCTCACCGTCAAAGCCGTAGTGCACCACATGGCACCAACGAAGATCGTCTAAAGATATCGTGGCACCTTCCGGATAGGACTTGCCCTTTATACGTTCGAAGATCTCATCTGTGATCTCTGTCATATAAAACTCTTCCTCATAGTTTTTCTCCGGGACGGGTGTGGGAGAAGGGGAGGGAGAGGGAGAAGGTGTCGCTGCTTCGGTCAGGGAGGGGGAAGGGGTCTCGTTTACGGGATTAAGCATAGGGTTTTTCATATTGTCTTTTTCCTCCTCGGCGGCTTCATTAAAAAATTTTATCATCATGACCACGCTGAAGATGAGTGCGGCACCAAGTAAAGTAAAGATAAATATGTAGAGCATTTTCTTAAGCATAATATTATCGCCGCGGACAGCGGATCCTTTCGTTGTTTTCTGTCGGATGATCGATAATATTATCTTACTATAAACAGGGTGTTTTTACAATAGTAAGTAAAAGAAAAGCCCGACCGGAAAAATCCTTTACGATTGTCCGGTAAGTAAACTTAAGATCCATTTTTCCTCATACAGAAGACCGAGCAGCTTCGTTAGGAAACGATGTACCGGACAGGCGTTGCAGCTTTTGAACAGTTCTGAACGAAAGTCCGGCAGCGGGCAGTCCGATTCTATAAGTGCATTCGCAAATGATTTGAGAGAACTTACAGTAATCGAATCGTCTCCCTTAAGTATCTTAGAAAGAGTGCTTCTCGATATCCCCAGTTTTTCCGGTGCAGCTGTCCGATTGGTTTTTTTATATTTTATAAAGGCTTCATGATAGGCCCTTAAATGCTCTTTGCACATAGGATTGTTCGTGATATATTCAGCCAGTATATGCAGAATGATTTCGTTTTTTTCCATAATTCTTTACCTCCTGTATCAATACTTTTATCAAATAAACTATCCGATCGGGCTTTCTCTGTTACTACCCATATCGGATTGTTGCATGAGAAAAAAGTATTAAGTATTGTATTTCAGGTGCCGGTATCACACCCTGCCTTTAGCCTCCCTTAAGGCAGGGTGCTCAGATGGCAATCAGCTGCGCAGCTGATATTATAATACCATTGACCGGTGCTTTCCGCTATGTTTTATTTCCGGACAAAATCGGGCGTTTTGTCCATTTTTCCATACAAAATTAAAAAAGGGTATTGACAAAACAAACTCCAGGGTATATAATCCCAATCAGAACAGTTCCAAATGGAACAGTTCCAAAAAGAACAGTCTGAAATTAAACAATCCCAAATGGAATTGATTGAAAATTATAGACAATGGGTAAAGTAGTTAATCTTTTAAGGAGGAGGACATGGAGCGTAAGGAATCTTTAGGTTGGGAACTTAAACGTATGAGCAATACGATAGGAAGCTTTATCGGAGCCGAGCTTACGAAGGCGGGATTTGATGAGATCATTATCACCCATGGCTGGATATTGGGGTATCTGGTCCATCATGAGGATATGACCGTATATCAGAAGGATATAGAGACCAGATTCTGCATGCCCCGTTCCACCGTTGCAAACGTTATGAAGCAGTTTGAGCAGATGGGATATATCACGAGGCAGTCCGATGAGAAGGATACAAGGCTCAAACGCATCATCGTCACGGATACCGGAAAAAAGGTCCATGAGGACAGTATGAAGAGTATCTTCGCCACCAATGCCAAGATGGAAGAAGGTATTTCAGATAAAGAAAGACAGACGCTGCACGACATTTTCGATAAGATATCGGAGAACATGAAGCGCAGCGGATTTGAGGAGAAATAATTATTTAGCGGGAGGAATAGATTTTGATCAGGAGATTATTATCTTATGTAAAGGAGTATAAGAAAGAATCGATCCTTACTCCTTTAAGCATGGTCATCGAGGTAGCCATGGAGATGGTCGTGCCGCTGCTTATGGCGTCCCTTGTAGATGAGGGTATCAAGGCTACAAATGAAGCCGGCGAAGTAGTCGGGGATTTACGACACATCATCGTGGTCGGTGTATTTATGATAGTGGCAGCCCTGATAGGCTTGGCAGGCGGTATCATGGGCGGTGTGTTCGGTGCAAAGGCATCGACCGGTTTTGCTAAGAACTTAAGAAAGGGTATGTTTGACAAGATCCAGACATTCTCCTTCAAGAATATCGATAAGTTCTCGACAGCAGGACTTGTTACCCGTCTGACTACCGATGTTAACAACGTACAGAACGCTTACCAGATGATCCTAAGAATGTGTATGAGATCCCCCATGACTTTCGTCATCGCGCTCATCATGTCATTCACGATCAAGCCCAAGCTTGCACTTATCTATCTGGTAGCGGTTATCATACTCGGTTGTATACTTGCATTTATCATCTCAAAGGCTATGAAAGCCTTCGAGCAGGCATTCCCCAAGTACGATGAGCTGAATGCCAGCGTACAGGAAAATGTAAATGCCATCCGCGTAGTAAAAGCTTATGTCCGTGAGGATCACGAAAAGAAGAAGTTTAAGACTGCCAGCAACAATATCTACAAGATATTCTCCGCTGCAGAGAAGCTTACCACTTTCAACGGGCCCGCGATGAGCATCACCGTATATACATGTACG
>CACYIR010000046.1 GCA_902774525.1 uncultured Lachnospiraceae bacterium | reverse complement strand
GGTGCCGTCGGCCGCGACAGTGACCTTGAGCGACGGGGAGGAATACACTTTGGAAGTGCCGGAAGCCTTGACCGTCACGGCTTTGCTAAAGGAATTCTTAGACTAGTTTTACTTGAGGTAATTCAAAAAAAGATGGTTTAAGTCTTGGTGCTTGCTGTTGACGATCACGGCGAAGTATTGGTTCTCACCAAAGACATAGGTTTCACTAAGCTTTTTACAGTCATTGACACGGATGGCAACGGGCATGGGATCCTTCATGGAAGTGGGATCCGTTGGATCCGATGGATATTCCAGCTTGGGATTCTGCTTAGCCTCCTCAAGCAGGGCGCGGTCTGCGTAATAGAAATCTTTTTCGTATTTCTTAAGCTCTTCGTCCGTCAAGAAATCTCGGAGATCCATCAGCACGTCATTATAGGCATAGCGATCTATTGCCGGAAGGTCGCCAATGATGGAATCCAGATCGCCTGCAGTGATGTGAACCATGATTTTCTGCGTGGTCTGAACGGTTGCATCATCCATGGCTGAAAAATCCAGAAACATGTCAGAGTCGAAGTACAGAACGGAGGTTTCCAAATCAATATTAGCCAGCTTTGCAAAATCGTTTTTATAATCTTCGGAATATATGGTCTCCGCCATGTTGATAAACGCACTGTAATAGGCGGTATCTTTATTGGTAAGAAATAAGTCGGTCAAGACCACGGCTCAGTTTGTCAGAAAGCCCATAGAACATCTCGAGGAGATGACTGCCAAGCTTTCAGAAGGTACTCTTGATGCAAGGCTTGCCGATACCGATGTAACGGAGCTTAGAAACCTGACGGCACAGGTTAACACCATGGCCAAGAGGCTTAAAAGCATGATGGAGAAAAGCTCCCATGATGCCAGGACCTTAAGAAAGGCGGAGCTTCGTACCCTGCAGGCTCAGATCAATCCTCACTTTTTGTATAATACCCTTGATGCCATCATATGGAAGGCCGAAGCAGGGGAAAAGGATGAGGTCATACAGCTGACCAGCGCCCTGAGCGATTTCTTCCGTATCAGCCTTTCGTCGGGTGCGGACTGGATACCGATAAAACAGGAGAAAAAGCACATCGAAGGATATCTTAAGATACAGCAGACAAGATACAGGGATATTTTGGATTATGAGATAGATATACCTGACGCAATAGGAGACTTTTATATATTGAAGCTCTTGGTACAGCCGTTAGTAGAAAATGCACTTTATCACGGGATAAAGATCAAGCGCGGCGGTGGAAAGATCACGGTTTCCGCAAAAGAGGAGAACGGTATGCTGACGTTTTCCGTTAAAGATACCGGATGCGGTATGACGTCTGAACAGCTTGAGGACTTAAACGACAGGATGAAGAAGGAATTACCCATGATAAGCCGTGAAGGCGGCGGCTTCGGTCTGGTAAATGTTAACTTGAGGATAAGACTTTATTATAACCAGACTGACGGACTGAAGATAAAGAGCGGACCTGAGGGAACGGAAGTAAGCTTTACGGTTCCGTGCAGAGATGAAAAGGAGATTTCTGAAAATGAAAGTGTTTTTGGCTGATGATGAGATAGTGGTAAGAGAAGGCATACGGGAGTCCTTCCCCTGGGATGATACTCCGTATACACTGGTCGGGGAAGCACCGGACGGTGAGATGGCTCTTCCCATCATAAGAGATACCAATCCCGATATAGTTATCACGGATATCAGAATGCCGTTTATGGACGGTCTGGAGCTGTGCCGGACATTGAGATCCCAGATGCCCTGGATAGGTATCATCGTTTTAAGCGGATACGACGAATTTGAATATGCCCGCCAGTGCATACGCTTAGGCGTCAGAGAATATCTGTTGAAACCCATAAACGCCGAAAAGTTAAAGGAAGTACTTGATAAGGTAAGTGCACAGATATTGGAGGAAAGAAAGACACTTGAACATGCGGCCAGCTTAAGGGCTCGTATGGAAAGTGATGACAAATTCATAAAAGAGAAGCTGATAGGGCTTTTTTACAACGATGAGGCGGCGGATGAGGATGTTCCGAATGCCTTAAAACAGTTAAGTGCTATGGGCTGCAACATAAATGCACCGTTTTATGCGGTTGTGGATGCTGCGTTTTCTCCGGAAAGAAAGGGACAGGAGGCGGCATCTGAGCTTGCATACGGCAGCGGAGGCGTCATGTATGCTTCGGCAAGCCGTACGGGCAGCAGGCTGCTGGTGCTGGGCAGCACCGTAGAAGAAGCGGAAGAACGTGCATATGCTTTTGCTTCGTCGCTTGTACGGGAGCTCGAACGCCTGGAATGCGGAAGTATCAGGGTTGGCATAGGAGATATGGTGGACAGCCCCGAAAAAATATATAATAGCTTCAGAACAGCCAGACATATACGGCACCTTATAGCAGAGCGTACGGATGAGAATGCCGTTATCTTAGGTGCGAGGGAAATGGGAGAAGTGGACGGAGATAAAAAGGTATCTTCGGTGATCAGTGATGCCAAGCTTTTCATGCTCGAGCATTTTACCGATCCCAATCTTATGCTGCAGGATGTGGCAAAGGAAGTAGGCATGAGCAACAGCAGATTTTCTACCGTATTTTCACAGCAGACAGGGCAGACCTTTACCGAATATCTTATGTACTTAAGGCTTAATAAGGCGAAAGAACTGCTCCGCACTACTGATATCAAGCATACACAGATCGCAGGTGAGGCAGGCTACAATGACGCCCATTACTTCAGTTATATCTTTAAGAAAAATACCGGCATGACCCCTACGGAATACCGCTCACAATATCAAAATCAGCCCGGATAAAATAATTTTTAACCGGAATAAAATAAAAATTAACCGTTTGTCAAAAACGGTTTTTTTTATGCGATTAAATTCAACCAAGTCAAAACCATTATGGATTTACCTCCTATTTTGTATGTGCTACGATACATTACAGTAAACGGCAGGGACAAAAAAGGACCGTCATCTGCCTATACGCACACCGCCTTATTAAGGCGGAGAATTTAAGGAGGAAATTATAAATGAAACGAGCAAAAACTTTAGTTTTGGCGGTAGTACTTGTATTGAGCCTGGTTCTTTGCGCATGTGCAAAAGATTCCGGTGACAAGAAAGACAGTTCGGGCAACAACAATGCCGGAACAACTAATACCTCAAGCGGACCTATCAAGGTAGGCGTTGTAAACAACCCCCCTTCAGAGTCAGGTTACCGCGAGGCTAACGTAAAGGACATGGAAGCTGTTTTTTCTAAGGCTAACGGATATGATCTTAAGACCGCTTACAGTTTAAAGAATGACGATCAGCTTCAGGCTGCACAGGGCTTTATCACAGAGGGTGTTGATTACCTTCTTATCTCTGCAGCTGAGACAACAGGCTGGGATGATGTATTAAAGAAGGCAAAGGAAGCCGGCATCAAGGTATTCCTTTTTGACCGTATGATCGATGTAGATGAAAGCCTTTATGAGGCAGCAGTAGTTTCAGATATGGCTAAGGAAGGCGAGACCGCTGTTAAGTGGCTGCTTGACCAGAATCTTTCAGAGTACAATGTAATCCATATCCAGGGTGCTATGGGTTCTGACGCTCAGATCGGACGTACAGGCGCTCTTGATGAGCAGTTTGCTTCAAAGAAGATGAACAAGGTTGTACAGCAGACAGCTACATGGGATGAGGCAGAAGCTAAGAAGATCGTTGAGTCTGTTATCAACAGCAAGGCTTCTTTCAATGTAATATATGCTGAGAACGACGGTATGGCTAAGGGCGCTGTTGCAGCTCTTGACGACGCAGGTATCACTCATGGTGTTGACGGCCAGGTTATCGTTATGGGATTTGACTGCAATAAGTGGGCATTAAGAGAGCTCCTTGCAGGAAAGTGGAATTATGACGGACAGTGCTCACCTTTCCAGGCACAGATAATCAGTGACATAATCCAGGGAAAGAAGACAGTTACTTCAAAGAAGATCATCAACGAAGAAAAGGGATTTGACGCTAAGTCTCTTACACAGGCTGATATCGATAATTATGGTTTAGGTGAATAATTTTTTCAGCTGGCAAGATAGCGCAGCTGGGCTGTAAGCTATAAGCAGCTCAGCTGCTTTTTTTGGACGGAGCTCCATACAGGATATGGAGCAAAATATCGGTTATAAATACGAAAGAAGGTAGAAAGTATGGATAATCCTATCCTGCTGACGATGCGCCATATAGAAAAACGTTTCCCCGGTGTACTCGCACTGAATAATGTGGATTTTACCTTGAGAAAGGGTGAGATCCATGCTCTCATGGGGGAAAACGGCGCAGGTAAATCAACTTTGATAAAAATCCTCACCGGAGTCTATCAGATGGACGGCGGTGAGGTGCAGATAGAAGGAAAGCCTGTGGTCATACATTCGCCTCAGGATGCCCAAAACAGCGGTATCAGTACTGTATATCAGGAGATTACCTTATGTCCCAATCTGACCGTTGCCGAAAATATGTTTATAGGACGTGAAGATTCTGCGTGGATACAACGGAAGGAATATGAAAAAAAAGCGGATGAGATACTTGGCCGATTGGAGATCCCGACAAGGGGTGCAAGGATACTCGGAAGATGCTCTTTAGCGATCCAGCAGATGGTGGCCATAGCACGTGCCGTTGATATGAACTGTAAGGTCCTGATCCTTGATGAGCCTACTTCTTCTCTCGATGACAAGGAAGTAAACATGCTGTTTAAGCTTATGAGGGACTTAAAGGCACAGGGCGTAGGAATAATATTTGTAACGCATTTCTTAGAGCAGGTATATGAGGTAAGCGACCGTATCACAGTACTTAGGAACGGAGAACTGGTAGGAGAGTACCCGGCAAGCGATCTTCCGCAGGTAGAGCTTGTAGCGAAAATGATAGGAAAGAACCTTGATGAGTTCAGCGCCCTCAAGGGTTCGGGAAAAGACGTAAGTAAGAACGGTGAAGTCTTTTATGAGGCTGAAGAGTTATCGAGCAGCCAGGCTCTTCCGTTTGATTTTAAGATACATAAGGGCGAAGTCAATGGTTTTACGGGACTTTTGGGTTCCGGTAGAAGCGAGAGCGTAAGAGCTATATTCGGTGCGGATAAGGTAAACGGAGGAACCGTAAAGGTAAAGGGTGAGCCTGTAAAGATAACCCGTCCCATAGATGCCATGAAGCACGGGATCGGATACTTAGCCGAGGACAGAAAGAGGGATGGTATCATAGCGGAGCTATCGGTAAGAGAAAATATCATACTTGCACTTCAGGTTATGAACGGGTTCTTTAAGCCGATAAGCAGAAGCGAATCGGAGGCTTTTGCGGATGAATATATAAAGGTGCTCCAGATAAAGACCGCGAGCCGCGAGACCCCGGTCGGTTCATTATCCGGCGGCAACCAGCAGAAGGTGATACTTGCCAGATGGCTGCTGACACATCCCGATTATCTGATACTTGACGAGCCGACCAGAGGTATAGATGTAGGTACCAAGCTGGAGATCCAGAAGCTGGTATTAAAACTGGCTGAGGAGGGTGTAAGTGTTACATTTATTTCTTCCGAGGTAGAAGAGATGCTCAGAACCTGCAGCCGTCTTATCGTAATGCGTGACAGGCATATAGTGGGTGAACTTACGGGTGAGGATCTGAATCAGGCACAGGTAATGAAGACTATAGCGGGAGGTGAGGCTTGATATGAATAATAAATCAAAAAATATTTTTGGCAACGGCCTCGGTCAGCTCACCATCCCGATCATAGCGATCGCTATACTTGTAATTTTTAATCTGATCAGAGATCCAAGCTTTTTCAGTATAGAGCTTACCCATAATAATGAGGGAAACAGCGTTCTTGCCGGGAATCTTATCACTATTATTAACGGTGCAAGCGAGCTTGCGATACTTGCCATGGGTATGACTTTGGTTACAGCAGCCTGCGGAGGGCAGGATATAAGTGTCGGAGCTGCTGCGGCTATAGCCGGCAGTGCATTTGTTAAGATTTTAAAGTCAGGTGATTCCATTTCGGCAGGGACCGTTATTATAGCTTTGCTTTTTGCATGTATAGTTGCTATGATCTTCGGTGCATTTAACGGGACACTGGTTG
Source organism: uncultured Lachnospiraceae bacterium (assembly GCA_902774525.1). GTDB lineage: Bacteria > Bacillota > Clostridia > Lachnospirales > Lachnospiraceae > RUG11977. The sequence continues at coordinate 5,315 of CACYIR010000046.1, read as the reverse complement.
CGGTGTTTAAGATACAGCCGATGATAGCAACGCTGATACTTTATACCTGCGGACGTTCCATCGCATACTGGATAAACGGCGGTGCTACACCTACGGTTACAAGTCCTATCCTTGATGCTATCGGAAAATTCATACCGGGTATCCCGGTGCCGACTCCGGTTATCATAGTCATCATAGTCGGTGTTATTTTTAAACTGGTATTCCGCCTGACATCATTAGAGCTGTTTACACAGTCGGTAGGTATTAACGGAAATGCCGCAAGACTTAACGGTATCAATTCGACATTTGTAAAGCTGCTGTCATTTATCATACTTGGTATCTGTGTAGCAATAGCGGGCTGTATCGGTGTCAGCCGCCTGGGTCTTATCAATCATGAGACGCTGCTCATAGATATAGAGATGGATACGATTTTGGCTGTTGCTATCGGTGGTAACAATCTTGGCGGCGGCAAGTTTAAGGTCGGCGGAAGTATCATCGGTGCGTATGTTATCCAGATGCTTACCATTACACTCTATGCCATGAAAGTTTCCTCTACGGACGTTAAGGCATATAAGGCCGTTGTGATCATACTCCTGGTTGTTATAGGTTCACCTGTTGTAAAGGAAAAGTTTGGCAAGATGATGAATAAGCTTCGTTCGCGCCGTGCAAAAGTAACAGTGAAAGGAGCTGAACGATCATGATAAAGAATAATTCTTTAAAAAGAGAACCTCTCACTGATACACAGCTACTGACAACCATCACAATAATTATTTTCTTTACGATGTATTTCACGGCTATGGGGACACTGGGAGGCGGTTTCCTGCGATTCCAGCAGATATTTGATATTTTAAATGATAACGCGAGCCTGATCATTGTCTCCTGCGGCCTTACCATTGTTATGATAGGCGGCGGCATAGATATCAGTGTAGGTGCGGTCACGTCTCTCGTTGTTATGAGCTGCGTTATGTATCTTAACAGCGGCGGCAATATTTTTGTATCAATTCTTTTGGCTTTAGGCATCGGTCTGGCCTTTGGTCTGGTACACGGTTTTCTTATCAGTTATCTGGAGATCCAGCCGTTTATCGTTACTTTGGCGGGCATGTTCCTGGCCAGGGGTCTTACTACGATCATTTCAATTGATCCGCAGAAGGTTCAGCATAAAGGCTTCAAAACTCTGCTTGATGCTGAGATCAAGATCCCATGGCTCGGTTATACGGCAAATAACGGTAATCGCGTAGACGCGACTATGGAGCTGGGTGTTGTGATCGCTATCGTTGTGCTCATCGCAGTATTCATTCTTCTGAGGTATCTGCGTCTGGGTCGTGCTTTTTATGCTATCGGCGGTAATCAGCAGAGTGCACTCATGCTTGGTATAAACGTAAAAAGAACCCGCTTTATAAGCTATGTTATAAGCGGGGCTTTGAGCGGTATATCGGGATTTGTATTTATGATGCATACCGGAGCGGGTAATGCTACAAATGCTGCCGGCATGGAGATGAATGCGATAGCAGCATCCATTATCGGCGGCACGCTTCTTACCGGCGGTGTGGGCAATGTGGCCGGTACGTTCTTTGGCGTCATGATACTGACTACCATTAAAAAGATCGTTGTGTCCAGTGGTCTCAATCAACCCTGGTGGCAGAATATCACTATGGGCGGTATGTTATGCTTCTTCATCATTCTTCAGAGTGTAGTCTTAAGCAGGAGAAATGGAAAGAAGAAGGCAGTGTGAAAAATGCAGGTCATGAATTCAGGAGCTCCCTATATATTTCCTGCTTGGATACCCCCCTGTCCTTAGCAGCTGACTTCATGGCCTCTTTTTTATCCATGCCTTGTTCCATGTACATATTTACATGTTCTTCTATGGAGAGCTTTTGCCATTCGGCACGGCTCTCCTCTTTTAATTCCGTAAAAGTACGGCCTTCTGTAAGGATCACGCATTCACCCTTGGGCTCGTTTGCGTTATAGAAGCTAAGAGCTTCCTTTAAGGTAGTGAGGAATACGGTCTCGTGTTTCTTGGTAAGCTCACGGCATATGGTGGCGCGTCTGTCGCCAAGGGTCTCGAGCAGCTCTTCCAATGTTTTTATCAACCGGTGGGGAGCCTCGTAGAGTATGATGGTACGGGTCTCGTTCTTTAGTGTGTCAAGGATTTCTTTTCTCTCTTTTTTATCGGAAGGAAGAAATGCCTCAAATGCAAAACGCCTGGTCGGAAGCCCTGACATGGTAAGTGCGGTGATGCATGCACATGCACCGGGCAGGGATGTGACCGTTATACCCGCTTCGTGCGCCATTTTTACGAGCTCCTCGCCCGGGTCGGAGATGGCAGGAGTGCCCGCATCCGTGATAAGTGCGATATTCTGCCCCTCTAAGAGCTTTGAGATGAGAGTATGGCCCTTATCTATCTTATTAAACTCATGATAGCTGGTCATGGGTGTAGTGATCTCAAAGTGGTTTAAGAGCTTGATACTGTTGCGGGTATCCTCGGCAGCGATCAGGTCCACCTCTTTTAAGGTCCTTAATACTCTGTAGGTTATATCTTCAAGATTTCCTATGGGCGTGGCGCACAGGTAAAGTGTTCCGGGCATGACGGGTCTCCTTAATATGCTTGGTATATGTAAAATCAGTATAGCATTAAGGGTTTTAATTTGCAAGCGACCCGTTTGGAATGACAGGAGTACGACAGATGATACCTCGAAAACGCCTTCAGCATTTCCTCGGATATCTTTATTTTTGTTATATTTAAGATGGTTTATCTTGTAAGGTTTGTTAAAAATTCATAAAAATAAAAAAAGGTAGTGACATTTACAAAAAAGTGTGTATAATATATACTCGAAAGAAAATGGGCTACCCGGTAGACGTGCCGTAGATTTTGTTTTTGGGATTAAAGGCTCGGGAAACGGGGTGCACAACATATAAAAAGAAAAGGAGTATGTATTATGGCACTTGATTTAACAAAGTACGGCATTACCGGTACTACAGAGATCGTTTACAATCCTTCATATGAGGATCTGTACAAGGAAGAGATGAAGCCCGAGCTTACAGGCTTCGACAAGGGTGTTGAGACTGAACTTAACGCAGTTAACGTTATGACAGGTATCTATACCGGACGTTCACCCAAAGATAAGTACATCGTTATGGATGAGAATTCAAAGAACACCGTATGGTGGACTTCTGATGAGTACAAGAACGACAACCATCCCATGGATGAGAAGACCTGGGGTATTGTTAAGGAGCTTGCTAAGAAGCAGCTTTCAGGCAAGAGACTTTTCGTAGTTGATGCTTTCTGTGGCGCAAACAAGGACACCCGTATGGCAGTTCGTTTCATCATGGAAGTAGCTTGGCAGGCACATTTCGTAACAAACATGTTCATTAAGCCTACCGCTGAAGAGCTTGCAAACTTCGAGCCTAACTTCGTAGTTTACACAGCATCTAAGGCAAAGGTTGATAACTACGCAGAGCTTGGTCTTAATTCAGAGACATGTGTAGCATTCAACGTAACAAGCCGTGAGCAGGTTATCCTTAACACATGGTACGGCGGCGAGATGAAGAAGGGTATGTTCTCTATGATGAACTACTACCTTCCTCTTCAGGGCATCGCTTCTATGCACTGCTCAGCTAACACAGATATGGAAGGCAAGAACACCGCTATCTTCTTCGGTCTTTCAGGAACAGGTAAGACCACTCTTTCAACCGATCCTAAGAGACTTCTTATCGGTGATGATGAGCACGGTTGGGATGACAACGGCGTATTCAACTTCGAGGGCGGCTGCTATGCTAAGGTTATCAACCTTGACAAGGATTCAGAGCCTGATATCTACAACGCAATCAAGCGTGATGCTCTCTTAGAGAACGTTACAGTTGATGCTAACGGCAAGATCGATTTCGCTGACAAGAGCGTTACCGAGAACACCCGTGTATCTTATCCTATCAACCACATCAAGAACATCGTTCTTAATGTTAATCCTACATCTTCAGGTCCCGCTGCAGAGAACGTAATCTTCCTTTCAGCAGATGCATTCGGAGTACTTCCTCCTGTATCAATCCTTACACCTGAGCAGACACAGTACTACTTCTTAAGCGGTTTCACAGCTAAGCTTGCAGGTACAGAGCGTGGTATCACCGAGCCTACACCTACATTCTCAGCTTGCTTCGGCCAGGCATTCCTTGAGCTTCATCCTACCAAGTACGGTGAGGAGCTTGTTAAGAAGATGCAGAAGAGCGGCGCTAAGGCTTACCTTGTTAACACCGGTTGGAACGGAACAGGCAAGCGTATCTCTATTAAGGATACCCGTGGTATCATCGATGCTATCCTTAACGGTGATGTTCTTAAGGCTCCTACAAAGAAGATCCCGATCTTCGATTTCGAAGTTCCTACAGCTCTTCCCGGAGTTGATCCCGCAATCCTTGATCCTCGTGATACATATAAGGATGCTTCTGAGTGGGATGCTAAGGCTAAGGATCTTGCAGGCCGTTTCGTAAAGAACTTCAAGAAGTATGAAGGAAACGATGCAGGTAAGGCACTTGTTGCTGCAGGCCCTAAGGCTTGAGATTAAGCTCTGATTACATACGTTTATAATACATAATACAGAATCCCGTCGGGTTAGTCCCGGCGGGATTTTTTTGTTTTTGGTTAAGAACAGTATATCCCCGGTCATGGGCAGCGGCTCCGTATATAAAACCCGTCTGCGTTTCGCAGGATATGCCGACCGTCCTCATCCTCATCTTCGCTTCGGACGCTTGCAAGCGTGTGTCCGCTTGATACCGGACACACTTGTGCTGCGCTCAAAAACCGGTTTGGTTAACCGGTTTTTGCCTCGGTCAGATGGTATGCGGACGGGGCATATCTACTGCTCACTTTATGGTTTTATATCCGGAGCCGCTGTCCCTGCCCGGGGAGATATGTGCAGGACCGATTTACGGCTTAGATGAAAAATCACCGGTTTAACAGGATTTTAAAAATACACTTTACAGTAAAAACGCATACTTGACTTAAAATTATACCAACGGTATAATTTATTATGTCCTATTAGTACTAGAAAGGTGTGGATTTACCTTCTGACAGGGTATATCATAAAACTATGATAAACCTGTTTCGGAGGAATAAAGGATGCAAAAAGAAAAAACATTATTTAAGCAGTTATGCGGACAGTTTTTCTACCGCAATAAACTGACATTCGGCTTGGCAGCATTTTCGGCCCTGTTTTCGGGCTTCGGGGGACTGATAATATCCTGGCTGTTAAAGCAATTGATCGATACTGCTTCCGGGGTACCGGATGCGAAGTCATTCGAGACGGACCTGATTTTGTTCGGAGGGTTCATCGCGCTGATGGCGATAT
>CACYIR010000045.1 GCA_902774525.1 uncultured Lachnospiraceae bacterium | reverse complement strand
AGTGGCGCAGGCAATGAAAAAGCGGGACTTCTTTCGGTGATGACTGTCAATAATGAGCTCGGGACCATTAACCCTGTCGAAGAACTGGCCGCCCTCGCACATGAAAAGGGATGGCTCTTCCATACCGATGCAGTGCAGGTACTTGGACATTTAAACATAGATGTTAAGAAGTCCGGTACAGATCTTTTAAGTGCAAGTGCGCATAAGCTGTATGGTCCTAAGGGCACAGGCTTTCTATATATAAGAAGAGGACTGAACCCGAAAGGATTTATGCAGGGCGGAAGCCAGGAAAGAGGACTCAGACCCGGTACCGAAAATGTAGCGGGGATAGTAGGATTGGGTGCAGCCTGTGAGACCGCTATGGCGGAAATGCAGGAAACATCGGCCCGTGAAAAAGAGATCGGAGACTATATAAAGCAGTATATATTGGAAAATATACCGGATACCGTACAAAACGGGGATGGCGAAAGGATACTTAATTTTTCATTCAAAGGAGTGAACGGGACTTCACTGGTATTAAGGCTTGACATAGAAGGAATATGTGTGTCCACGGGGTCCGCATGCAGCCTGGGAACGGAAGAAGTATCGCATGTATTAAGAGCGATAAAGCTCGATAACGTGTGGGCACAGGGGTCGCTCAGGATCAGTATAGGAAAGTATAATACCATGTCCGAGGCGGAGATCTTAACGGCTAAGATACGTGACCTTACGGAAGAATTAAGGAGCCTTACGGTTTAATGTTTTTTTAAAAGTTTTGGAGAGTAAAACGTGATATGATACTATATGATTTTCATCTGCATACTTTTTTTTCCACCGATTCGGAGGAAAAACCGGAAAATATGATCGAAAAGGCGCTGGCTGCAGGGCTTAAGGGATTGTGCTTTACAGATCATATGGACCTGTATTTCCCGGAGGAGTGCAGCAAAAAATCGGGCGGAGATTTTACTTTTGACGTGGATGAATATTATGAGAGGATCTCGGAACTGAAACACAGATACCTTGGCAGGGCTGATATCCGTATAGGTATGGAGATAGGACTGAGGGATGAGCCGGAGCTTAAAGATAAGTGTATTAAGGAATATGAAGAACTCACAGCAAAGTATCCTTTTGATTTTATCATCGGTTCCACACACTGTCTGGAGAATATAGATCCTTACTGGGAGGAATACTGGTATGAAAGAACGGCAGAAGAAGGGCTTGACAGATATTTTGATGCCATTGATAAAAACGTTTCTGACTATGATTGTTTTGACTCCCTGGGTCATCTTGATTATCTTGTCAGGTATGTCTCGCAGGAAGCAACGTTAAGGAGCATCAAAGAAAAAGGACTGGAGAGGCTGTTGCTTGACGAGGGCAGGAAAGGAAACGGAGAAGATGTATATGACCCCGCTGTACTTAAGAGGCTGTACGGGAGAAAAATATACGATCCTGCGGACTTTTCGGATCAGATTGACAGCATATTGAAGAAGATAATAGACAAGGGAAAAGCACTTGAAATCAATACCGCCGGCTTAAAGTACGGCTTGGGATTTGCACACCCTAAGAGGGAGATCCTTGAAAGATACAGGGAACTCGGGGGAGAGCTTATTACCATAGGTTCAGATGCGCATATGGAACAGCATCTTGCCTATGATTTTAATATGGCTGAAGAGCTTTTGCGCAGTCTCGGATACAGATATTATTTTATATATAAAGAAAGAAAACCGCAGGGACTTAAGCTATAAGCCGCTTACGGTAAGGTTTTTGAAATGGCATTTGACGGAATAGTTATATCAAATATAGTACGTGATATGAAGGAGAAGCTTGTCGGGGGCAGGATACTTAAGATCCAGCAGCCCGAAAAGGACGAACTGCTGATCACTATAAAGAATTACGATCAGTACAGGTTGTTTATTTCGGCCGATGCAAGCCTTCCGCTCATATACTTAAGTTCATCAAAAAAAGAAGCTCCCATCACGGCACCTAATTTCTGCATGCTGCTGAGAAAATATATAGGTACCGCCCGCATAGTTGATGTATATCAGCCTGATTTTGAACGAGTGGTGGTTATGGAGCTCGAACATCTCGACGAAATGGGAGATGTATGCAGAAAAAAGCTTATAACCGAGATTATGGGTAAGCACAGCAATATCATATTCTGTGAGGAAGAAGAAGGCAGATTAAGGATAATAGACAGTATAAAGCATGTTTCCTCCGCCATGAGTTCCGTAAGGGAAGTGCTTCCGGGCAGGGATTATTTTATCCCGAAGCAGGGTGACAAGCTTGATCCGACCGTGACATGCGAGGAAGAGTTTGTATCTCATATAGGAGGATATCCGGACAGTCTTTCAAAGGCAATATATATGACATATACCGGTTTCAGTCCCCTTATGTCAAATGAGCTTATACATAGAGCCGGATTTGACGGAGAGACAAATACTAAAGAGCTTTCCGGGGATATGCTCATACATCTGTACAGACGTTTTGACGCGATGATGCAGGAAATAAAGGACGGAAGCTTTACTCCGTGCATATGTTTTAAGTCTGACAGCGATAAGGTATATACAGGAGAGGAAAAAGAAGAAGGGACACCGGTAGAGTTTTCCTCTTTAAAGCTCACATCATATGAAGACGCTCCCGATATGCATGTTGTGTATTTCGACAGCATAAGCAATGTACTTGAGGAGTATTATGCCAAGAAAAATGTGATAACCAATATCCGCCAGAAATCGGCGGATCTTCGAAAGGTTGTCGCAAATGCCGTAGAAAGAACGGTAAAGAAGCTGGAACTGCAGAAAAAACAGCTTAAGGATACCGAAAAAAGGGATAAATACAAGCTTTACGGAGAGCTGCTCACCACCTACGGATACGGACTTGAAGAAGGATTAAGCGAGTGCGTGCTTAACAATTACTATACGGGTGAGGATATAAAGGTACCGCTTGACAAGGATTTAAGCCCTCTTGAGAATGCCAAGAAGTATTATGAAAAGTATGCGAAGCTAAAGCGTACATATGAGGCGGTCTCCGTGCAGGTTAAGACAAGTGAAGAGGAGTTAGAGCACCTGGAGTCCGTGAATGTGGCACTTGAAATGGCTACGCTTGCGGATGATCTGGACGTCATAAAAAATGAGCTCATAGAGTGCGGCTATATAAAGGGACATTTCGGAAAGGGCCGTGATGCAAACGGCGGTAAGGGTAAATCCGGAAAAGGAAACGCTCCCTCTAAAAATGCCGGGAACAGGGAAAAGTCAAAGCCTCTGCATTATGTTACGGAGGACGGATTCCATCTGTATGTAGGAAAGAACAATTATCAGAACGATGAGCTTACGTTTAAGCTCGCTAACGGCGGCGACTGGTGGTTCCATGCCAAGAAGACCGCTGGTTCGCATGTGATAGTAAAGACCGAAGGCAGGGAACTTCCCGACAGGGTATATGAACAGGCGGCTTCACTTGCTGCGTACTACTCAAAAGCTGCTTCCGGATCAAAGACGGATGTGGATTATCTGCAGAGGAAGGATGTAAAGAAGCCTAACGGTGCAAAGCCGGGATTTGTGGTTTATTATACCAATTATTCGATGACCGTGGAGCCTAAGATAGACGGTCTGACACTTTTATAATTTTTACAGGAGACAGGAAGTACAATGATAGACAAGCTGGAAAAGAAATTCGGAAAATTCGCCATAAAAGGACTTATGAGATATGTCATAGGTCTTTATCTGGCGGGGTTTGTTATATATCTGATAGATGATACTTTTTATGACAGCTGGCTCACACTCGATATAGATAAGATATTAAGCGGCCAGATCTGGAGGATTTTTACCTTTATCATACAGCCTGTAAATGTCAATAATATATTCGGAATGTTCATATCTTTATATGTATATTTCCTGTTCGGTACAGCCATAGAAAATGTGTGGGGATCGTTCAGGTTTACCCTGTTTTACATATCGGGTATCCTGTTTAATATCCTTGCGGTCGTGACTATGTATATAATCGTTTATGTCTCATACGGATACGGAGTCAGCTTCCCCGCCGATCTGAGCTATATAAATCTAACGCTGTTCCTGGCTTTTGCGCTTACATTCCCGGAACTCAGATTCGGTATGGGTAACGGCGGCATGAGTATGTTTACCATGATATGGCTTTTGGCTATAGCGGTGGATGTATATCAGGCATTCCAGTATTACGGCGAATTCATGGGATTTATCACTCTTGCGGAATGTCTTGTGTGGATGTCCATACTGTGCTTAGGACCTAAGGCAAAGCATATGGTCATTGTCCATTTTGTCCTGCTCGGCGTAGAGATAGCCAAGGCTTTCAGACTAGGCAAGTGGTACGGTATATTTTCGGTTGTCATGACTGCATATGCACTTCTTAATTTCTTTATCCATTATACTTCCATGAAGAGAAGGGGACTGGGATTCAGGACCCGTATACAGAAGCAGTTTATGCAGAGTGTGAAAAACAGCGAAAGACACGCTGCTTCTTCCGGTGCGGCCCAGCACGGAAAGATAGTGAACATATACAGGGGCGGCGACCAGCCGAGACACCGCTGTGCCGTATGCGGCAGAACGGAAAAGGATGACGATTCCTTAGAATTCAGATTCTGCAGCAAATGTAACGGAAGCTATGAATATTGCAGCGACCATTTATATACACATGAACATAAAACCTGACGGAAGGTATTAATATGTTTTCTAAAGACATAAAGCTGATATTCAGCGACAGAAAAATGTTAATATTGCTTTTATTCCTGGTGCTTTTGTGTGCAGCCGGCATATTCTTCTGTGTGAATGATACGGACAGACCTGCGGCCACACTGGGAATAGTTGATGAGGATCAGACGAAGCATTCGGCACTGCTTGCCACTTACTTTGATGAAAACGAAGTATTCACATCTTATTTTAATGTTGTCCGCGGGACCAGGGAAGAGATGGAAGAAATGTTTGAAAGGGGCGAGCTGGATATCTATGTCGTCCTGCACAAAGGATTTACGGAAAAACTCGTAGGACTCGAGAATACTCCGATCAAGACGGTGATCAACAGTACGGACAAGACCAAGATGGTATTGCTGGATAACCTTATGAAGGCTTATTCGGATTATATCACGGCTGTCGAGATCAACTGCCAGGGACTGGCGGATGTCATGAGAGCCGAAGGTTATGACAGGGCTACGGTAAGCGACAGGAATGTGACCATTTCCTATGACCTTCTCTTTACGGCACTTGGTAAGGACAGCTTTTTCAAACGTGAGACCATAGACCGTTTTGAGGGTATCTCCCTTATCAATTATTACGTTTATTCCGGTATAATACTTCTTATCCTGTATGGCGGACTGTTTGCCGGACTTAAGGTATTAAAGGAAAAGCTGGGGCAGGTAGGAGTGAGACTCAGGTCTACCGGTATCAGCGGTGTGCGTTATTACGGGAGCAGTCTTGCAGCATTCATGCTGATATACGGACTGATCATGGTGGTCTCAATGCTGGCGGTGATGCTGCTCGGAGACTTAAAGGTTCCTCCCAAGGCCCTGATATTTATCATGGGTGCCATTGCGGTTTCATGTATTATCTTCATGCTTATATCAAGATTTATCAATTCTGTATCGGGCTATATGATACTCGGCAACATGCTTATACTTTTTACCACCATAGCGGGAGGCGGGATAATCCCGATCATGTATCTCCCCGAAGGATGTGCCGTAGTGGCCAGATTTACGCCGACCTACTGGTTTATCAAGCTTATACTTAATTCCGGAATCTGAAGATGATTGATTATTTAAGAGGTATAAAATGAGCCGTTTTATTCTCAGGTTGAAAATATGTTTAAAGGACAGGACAGCGGGAATATGTTATTTTGTTTCCGTGATAGTCATGTTTGCCCTTCTGATGGGTCTCTCGTCGGTTGCGGAGGAAAGAAGTGCGGTACCGGTAGGAATGTATGTCGCCGATGACAGCGAGGAAGCCGCACTGCTCGCGGAAAAGATGAGAAATACGCCTTCATTATATATATATGAAGAAAGTCTTGATGACTTAAAAGAACTTTTGCTGGACGGATATATCAACAGTATCTTCATTATCGAAGAGGGGTATGGAGCCAGGGTAAGAAATAAGGATGTTGATGACCTGGTGACCGTTATCTCGGGCAAAGATGACCAGATGTCCGTAATGATAAGCGATATCGTGGCAGGAGCCATGATGTATGAGATATGCTTAAACAAAAGCTACAGGCTTTATAAGGATTCCCTTCCGACAAATGCTCTCGACAAGCAGCAGTACAGTGCATACATAAGAGAGCTGTACGACAGCAACGATTTTGCGTTTAACTTTGAAGCGGTTTACAGAGATCCGAAGGTTAAAAAGATAGAAGAACGCCAGGTAACGAACGGAATGATATATAAGCAGATGATAGCGGGTATGCTGGCTATGCTGCTCTGTCTTATGGCGTTCGTTTCGTGCAACTGCTTCTGTATGGAATACGAAAACGGCGTAGCTTACAGACTGAAAGAATTCCCGGGCAGTAGAATTCCGAAGGAAATGATGGACTTTTTGGGAATTTTCATGTATACTTTACCTTTGAGTATAGTAGCAGGTTTGCTGTTCTCGGATATAAAGGCGGTTATCGCAAGCATTGTGTATCTGTTGATACTCTGTGCGGTATGTACTTTTATCTCCAAGGCAGTAAAAAAGACGGAGAGCTATCAGCTTGTGGGAGCGGTCCTTGTAATAGGACTCGGAATACTCGGATTTGTGAGTGTATTCTCAGGACTGATAGGCGGACCTGAGTTTTTGAAGTATACACCGAATGCCGTATATATCAATCTGCTGGTATAACGTGATATTGTTTCGGAGGATTTTGTTTTGAGTAAGAGTGTTAATTATGAGTTCTACTTTAAGGAACTTGAAAATACATATTTTGAGCTGGCTTTTACCGAGCTCGCCTTAGATTACTACTGCTTTAAGGAAAGAGACTTAGAGAAGCCCGTGACAGAAGAGGATACACAGGCTTTAGGGTTCAGGACCGGACTTGAAGCTTTAGTGGAAAAGTCATTCAGTGATTATGCTTCTTTGGAGGAGACCGGGAAAAAAGCCGATGCCCTTAAGACAGAGATAAGGGATGAGGTTGAAAAACTCGTAAAGATAATAGACAGACTTGAACTTGACAAATATGTTTCGGAAAGAGAGGCAAAGGAAGGGGAGAGTTTTGATTATCCCGACGATGACGAGGCAGCCAAAATAGTGCTTAGGAGCATATTTGCGGTCAATGACAATGCGATAATAAACGAACGTATAAAAAATGCCGTATATGAGCTTCCGGTCAGGATGACAAAAGTAAGATTTTTTGATATAATCAAAAACGGTATGAAATTATATATCGGGTCCGACTGCGATATCCTGGACAGATTTGTATATATGCTTGAGAGCAGTACCGGTATTTCCGGTGATGAAGTGCTTAAAAGCATGGAAGAAAAGCCCGATCTTGAAAAGATAAGGGAAAGATATGAGTATCTGAACGACTTAGCAGGTATATGCAATTATATATGCGTTATCGGCGGAACCGACGAGAAAGTAAGAGCGGAGAAAAAAGAAGATGTCGAAAAGCTCATTGAGCTTATAAAGCTGTCTTCATCTCTAAACGGTGATAATGCTGCGGATGCGGAAAAAATCCTCGGAAGCCTGGAAGGAAAGCTTGAGGATATGTCACAGAAGGTTCCTGCTTTAGAGGCAAAGCTTGCGGGATATATTGAGTCGGAAGAGGGAGAGCTTTCCGAAAAAGCGGTAATGCTCGAGAGGATGAGAAGACTTATGTCATCATCCCTTTATGCAGATCTCGATACGGAGGTACCTGAAGAAGCCGATGAGAAAGCGGTAGAACAAGCTTTTGAAGGTCTTAAGGGTAAGCTTGAAGCCTGCTTTAGTGCTGACGGAAGGACTCTTAACCGTGCAAGGATGGCAGCGGCACTTTCTTCACTTCCGGTATTTTTCAATTCACGTACCGAGGTTATGAATTATGTGAGGGAAGCACTTTCGTCCTGCAGCAACAATCATGAGAAAAATATCGCGGTATCAAATATTTTGTCTTCCGGTTCGGAGGACATGGAGGAATAATTAAAAGTGATCGAATGGAGCGGGAAACTGTTTCTTACGGACAGTGTAAAGAAAAAAGTCAAAAAGATCAGAAAAAAGATCGAAAAACCGGATAAGATCAGGTTCGGGGCATATGTTGTCACGCTCAATGATAACGGGACCGATCTGTTCGATATATACAATATCCTTATGTTTCCTGCAAAGCATTTTAAAAAGGAAGATACGGATGTTATGATAGTCGGGTTGGCCGGAAAAGAGGACGAGGCCAAAGAGCTTGTGATAGAGATCATAAAAAAGATCACGGCGGATGATATTCCGCTTAGCCCCGACGGATTAAAAGAGTATTTTAAGGCAGCAGCGAAATAAGCTGGGTTAGGAGCATGCAGTGCTTACGGTTATTCTTACAATTTTAAAAATATTGGGAATAATAATTGCGGTAGTGGTCGGACTGTTACTGCTTATTGTGCTGCTTGTAGGTTTTGTTCCCGTAAGATATAAGGCGGCGGTAAAATATCCCGAGGAAGGCACGTTGAATGAGGATGTGATAAGCCGGCGAAAACGCGATGCCCTGATGAACAAGATAAAGGGTTCCGATGAAAAGGAAGAAAGCGGGGAAGCGGAAGAGGAAGAGAAAAAACAGCTTCTGATAAAGGCAAATGCCGTTGTGTCCTGGCTGCTTCATATAGTTCATGTGACGGTGGATGTGGACAGTACGGGAATGATCATCAATGCGAGGCTGTTCGGACTGTTTAAGATTTATTCCACCGATCCGGAGTTCGTAAAGAAGAAGGAAGAAAAAGCAAAGAAAAAAGAAGAAAAACGCCGGAAGAAGGAAGAAAAGCAGAAACAAAAAGACGCCGCAAAGAAGAAAGACGGGAAGGACAGCGGGGCAGAGGAAAAAGATAAAGAAGTTAAAGAATCTTCAGAAGCTAAAGAAGATAATAAGCCCGTGATCACATCTGAGGATGAGAAAAACGGTAAGGGTGAAAAAACCGATAAGGACGAAGATACAACTGACGATACCGATGATACCGATATCAAGGAATCGGAAGAAGATGAGGATATCTTTAATCCGGATGACGATGAAGAACCGGAAGAGGGTTCCGGTAAGTATAAGGGTATAAAAGGTAAATTCATAAAAATAAAAGAGAAGATCATATCCATAAAGAACAAGATAAGTTCCTTAAACAAGAAGAAAAACTACATCATGGATATGAAGGACAATGAAAGGGTAAGAAACGGAGTAAGTTACGCAAAGGACAAATTCCTGCTTATACTTAAACGTATATTACCGAAGAAACTGAACGGTTATGTCGCTTTCGGCATGGAGGATCCCGCATCCACGGGAAAGATCCTCGGAACTGTCAGTGCATTTTTCCCGATATGGGGCGGACATGTGACCGTAGTGCCGGATTTTGATAATAAACGGCTCGAGGTTGATGCGGACCTTAAGGGAAGGATCATGTTGGGATTGCTTGTTATACCTGCCTTAAAGGTATGGTTTAATAAGGATATAAAATACATCCGCAAGAAAGTCGGAAAGTTAAGGAAAATGTAAATCAAGAAAACTAAAATATTTTACAAGGAGAACAGAAAATGGCAGAGAACAAAAACAATTTTGCAGAGACAGTCACATCATTATTCAAGGGCATGGACACATTTATCTCGACCAAAACTGTCGTAGGTGATGCTGTAAGGTTTGATGACGGTACCGTTATCCTTCCTCTCGTTGATGTAAGCTTCGGTGTAGGTGCCGGTGCATTCATGAAGGACGAGAAAAAGAACAGCGCAGGCGGCGGAATGGGCGGTAAGATCACTCCCAATTCCGTACTTGTGATCAAGGACGGTCAGTATAAGCTTGTAAGCGTAAAGAGCACCGATGTTGTATCCAAGGTCATCGATATGGTTCCGACCGTTATAGACAAATTTAAGAAATCACCCAAAGATAAGGCTGATGAAAAGGAAATGGTAAAGAAGGGTGAGGATTTCCTTAAGGAACAGGAGAGCTAAATAAAAATGAATAAGATAAAGAAATGGATTGCAGCGCTTATAGCTTCAGTCATGGTACTGTGCTGCTGTACCGGCTGTGATATGCTGGCCGGTGAAGGCGGTGCCGATGTAGTAGGCGGCCTTGTCGACGCCATAGTAGGCGGAGGCGATGGTGGAGGTCTTGGAGGCGGAACGGGCGATATAGTGAGTTCACTCTTTGACGCATTTTTGGGCGGAAATTCCGCAGATTACGGCTGGGGCGAATCAGCTTACAGCGGCGGATTTGATAACCTTATAGGCGGACAGACTTCTTCTGCTTCTACGTTCAGCTATGCGGATGTGGACAGCATACCCGCAGGCAATGCAAGCGGTAAGGTTACCATAATGGCATATATCATAGGCTCCAACTTAGAGTCCGAAAACGGCTGTGCCACTATGGATATCCAGGAGATGTGCAAGGCGGAGATAGGGGAGAATATTAACCTTATCATAGAGGCCGGCGGAGCTAAGAGATGGCAGAATAACATCATGACTTCCGGTGGCGTAGGCCGTTACAGAGTAGTCGGAAGCGGCATGCAGGCATTGGAAGACCGCGGAAGAAAGAGCATGGTAGAGCCTTCCGAGGTATCTGATTTTATAAATTATTGTAAGACCAATTATCCTGCAGACAGATATATGTTTATCTTCTGGGATCACGGCGGAGGAACTCTTGCCGGATTCGGAAGCGATGAGCTTGCTACCGGAGAGCTTTCACTCGATGAAATATCATCTGTGTTTAAGAACAGCGGTTTAAAATTTGATTTTGTAGGATTTGATGCGTGCCTTATGGGTACAGTTGAAACTGCATATGCTTTAAACGGAAGTGCAGACTATCTTATAGCAGCCGAGGAAGAAGAGCCCGGGTACGGCTGGTATTATACAGGCTGGCTTAAGGCTTTGAACAAGAATCCACAGCTTGAGACTGAAAAGTTAGGCAGTATCATAGTAGATGATTTCGTAGCTTCAAACGGCAGACAGAATGTAACCTTAAGCGTTATCGACTTAAAGAAGATAAGCGATGTATATTCAAAGCTCTGCGAGCTTTGCGCTAACGGAAATAAAGAGATCGCATCAGGCAATTATTCAAACATAGCAAAAGCGAGAAAGAACACCAAGGCATATGGCGGCGGACAGTTTGAGCAGATAGATATAATCGACTTCTGTAACAAGAGCGGTCTGGCCGGTGCCGATGCGGTAGTAAGCGCCGTAAAGGATGCAGTGGTATATCATAAGACCAATATCGGCTCCACAAACGGACTGGCAATGTACTTCCCTTATGATTACCCCAGTTATTATAAGTCTGTGAAGGCGATAATGAAGAACATCGGCATGGATAACGGAAAGGAATCCGGATTCTTCGGCAACTTCCTTTCAGCCAGATCCGGCGGCAGCAGCCATGG
>CACYIR010000044.1 GCA_902774525.1 uncultured Lachnospiraceae bacterium | reverse complement strand
AAAGCTTGTACGTCCTTCCATCATAGTATCAAATGCCTTGCGGATCTTAAGCTCTGTTCTGGTATCGATGGAGGATGTAGCCTCGTCTAAGATAAGCATCGGAGGAAGTGACAGCATGACACGTGTGATACATAAGAGCTGTTTCTGTCCACCGGATAAAGATCCTCCGTCCTCTGCTATCACAGTATCGTATCCGTTAGGCAGACGTCTGATGAAGCTATGTGCATGGGACTTCTTGGCTGCCTCTATGATCTCTTCATCCGTGGCATCGGGTTTTCCTACTATGATGTTATCTCTGATGGTACCTTTCTTAAGCCAGGTATCCTGGAGCACCATACCGTAGTTTTTACGGAGTGAATGTCTTGTGAGCTTCTTGATGGGAGTACCGTCCACGCTTATCTCACCGGAATTGACATCGTAAAATCTCATGATAAGGTTGATCAGTGTGGTCTTTCCGCAGCCGGTAGGTCCTACTATGGCTATACGCTGTCCGGGATTAACCTTAAGGTTAAGGTTCTCTATGAGCTTTTTCTCAGGTACATATGAGAAGCTTACATCATTAAGCTCTACCACACCCTGAGCATCCTTAAGCTCTTTTGCATCTGCATCGTCCGGCTGCTCCGGCTCTGCCTCTATAATGGAGAATACTCTGTCCGCACATGCAAGTGCGTTCTGAAGCTCTGTAACTACACCCGATATCTCGTTAAAAGGCTTGGTATACTGATTTGCATACGACAGGAATATGGTAAGCTGTCCTACCGTAAGACCGCCCCTGATAACCGAGAAACCACCGGTAAGTGCTACACCTGCATACACTATGTTATTTACCACACGGGTGGATGGGTTAACCAGCGATGAAAAGAAAGTAGCTCTAAGTGAACACTTCTTAAGTCTCTCATTTATCTCATCGAACTGCTCTATCACCTCGTCCTCGCGGTTAAACGACTGTACCACCTTCTGGTTGGTGATCATCTCGTTGATAAGCGCTGTCTGCTCACCGCGGGTCTGGGTCTGTAGCTTAAACATACCGTATGTTTTTCTGGCTATGAAAGATGCCACAAAAAGCGAAAGCGGTGTAACGACAAATACTACCAAAGCTATAAGCGCATTCTCATAGAACATGAAAAACAGCGTACCGATAATGGTGATGACACCTGTAAAAAGCTGGGTAAATCCGAGCAGCAGGCCGTCCGCAAACTGATCGACATCTGCTATCATACGGCTTACCATATCACCCGACGAGGTCCTGTCAAGGTAGCTTAACGGCAGACGCTGAAGGTTGCGGAACGCTTTCTTTCTGACAGCCTGGGTTACTAAAAATACTATCTTGTTGTTGCAGAGAGTCATGAGCCACTGTGCCAATGCTCCCGCAAGTATTACCATAGCCATCTTGAAGAGTATGGATGAAAAGTCGTCCCAGAAAGCCGAGGACGCATAACCGACCCATACTTCTTCCACATACTCTCCGCCATCCGCCAGCTTCTTTACGAGATCTACCGCATCACCTGTAAGGATGGGCAGGAACAGGGCAGAAAGTACCGAGAATACCGCCAGAAGTATGGTGATGGCACAGTATCCCTTGTACGGTTTTATGTATTTTAATACCTTTTTAAGTACAGAAAGCTGTACTCCTTTGAGTTTTTTCATCTATTTAAACCGGAAAGTCCGGTCCTCCTGATATTTTAAGATCCTTCGCATTCGCTCAGGATGACAGAATTCTAATCTTTTAAAATTTCCCAAAATGCAACAGCACTCGCGGCGGCTACGTTTAAGGAATCCACATTGTGCTGCATGGGAATCTTTACAGTATATGTACAGGCCTTTATCACTTCTTTGGGAAGTCCGTCACCTTCTGTACCGAGCACTATGGCTATTTTTTCTGCTTCCTTTAACCTAGAGTCATCCACAGATACGGAATCATCCGTAAGCGCCATGGCTACTGTGGTGTAGCCCAGGCTGTGGAGCTGTTCTATCAGCTTTGTTCCCGGACCGTCTTCCTTCTCCCCGAATGTCCACGGTACCTGGAATACCGTACCCATGCTGACACGTGCCGAACGTCTGGATAAAGGATTAACCGAACCGCTTGTAAGTACCACTCCGTCCACACCGAGTGCTGCAGCGGACCTTATGATGGCACCTGCATTGGTCGGATTCATTATATCATAAAGTACGGCAAGTTTGTTTTTGTTTTTGCAAAAATCCGAAAGAGCCGGTAAGGGCTTGCGTCTCAAAACCGCCCAGAGTCCGCGTACAAGCGCGTATCCCGTGAGATCCTTTAACAGCTCATGCCCCGCTATATATACCGTGACCTTGTCCTTTATCTCTTGCGGACAGATATTCTCGATCATATCTATGACAGGGCGGGCTTCCTTTTCCAGTCTCTCGTCTTCCACCAGCAGGGATATCGGCTCGTATCCCGCTTCAAGTGCGCGTAATACAACATTTGCACTTTCAGAAACGAATACTCCGATATCAGGTTCAAAGTAACGCAGGAGCTGTACTTCGGACAGCTTGGTATATACTTCCAACTCGGGAAGATTTATATCATCGATGTGTAAGTATTTCATATTGTGTTCCTATAATCCTGAAGCCTCGGAATCTCTTACACCTCATCCGTCAGCTTCGCTGACACCTTCCCCTCAAGGGGAAGGCTTTTAGCATACATGTATTTGATTAAACCTCAAAATCAAAGCAGCTTCTGGTCTTAGTAAAAGGTCTCACTTTTCCGTTAGCTACAGCCACATGCTCGGGATGTACAGCATAACCTTTAAGCGCTTCCTCATCGGTAAATGTTGAATCAAGCATGAGGTCTGCATTTGAGCTTGCAAGTCCATCAATATATACCTTTATCTCTACGATGCCCGGCACCTTATCCTTTAATCCCTCAAGTCCTTCCTTGATACCGCGCTTTATATCTGTTTTTTCCTGCTCACTGTATTCTTCTTTTAATGTCCAGATGATTATGTGCTTTACCATTTCCAATCTCCTTGCTAAAGTAATATGATATCAGTATAAAATCAGGCATCGCTTTTGTCAACCAAAAACAGCGTGCCTTATCATAAAAAACGGATTGACAGTACAGTCCCCGAAATATATAATTAAAGAGTTAAAAATCTTATTGATAAATGGGGTAAAAACTATGAAAATCGGATGTGTAAAAGAAATCAAGAACAATGAGTTCCGTGTAGGTCTGACACCTGACAATGTCCGTGCTTATGTGGCTGCAGGACACCATGTATATATGGAAAAGGGTGCAGGTATCGGATCGGGATTCGCTGACAACGAGTATGTGGATGCAGGTGCTTCCCTCATCGACAACGCTGCAGATGTATGGCATCTTTCAGACATGATGATCAAGGTAAAGGAGCCGCTCCCCGAGGAGTACAGTCTGTTCCACGAAGGCCTGATCCTTTATACCTATCTTCATCTTGCAGCCGACAAGGAGCAGATGGATGCATTGCTTGACGGCAAGGTAAAGGCTGTAGCTTATGAGACCATCCAGGAGGACCGTTTCCTTCCCTGTCTTGCACCTATGTCACAGATAGCCGGACGTCTTTCCATCCAGGAAGGTGCTAAGTACTTAGAGAAGAAATTCGGCGGAGAAGGCATACTTTTAGCCGGTGTACCCGGTACACCCAAGGCAAACGTTGTCATCCTCGGCGGCGGCACGGTAGGTATGAATGCCTGCAAGATAGCAGTCGGTATGGGTGCAAATGTTACTATCCTCGATGTCAACTTAAAGAGACTTGAAGAACTTGACAATATGTTCGGAGCTCATATCCAGACACTTGTCAGCAACGACAGCAACGTAGAAAGAGTAGTAAAAGATGCTGACCTCGTCATCGGTTCTGTACTTATCCCCGGCGGTTCCACTCCCAAGCTGTTCAAGAAAAAATATCTGCCCGAGATGAAGAACGGTGCGGTATTTGTAGATGTAGCCATCGACCAGGGCGGATGCGGCGAGAGCAGCCATGTTACCACTCATGACGATCCCGTATTTATCGAAGATGGCGTAGTTCATTACTGTGTAGGAAATATGCCCGGTGCAGTTCCCAGAACAAGTACCATCGCTCTTACCAATGCCACTCTTAAGTACGGTCTTATGATAGCTAAGGACGGCTTAGAGGAAGCAAGTAAGAAGAACGCAGCTATCTATTCAGGTGTTAACTGCTACTTAGGTAAGCTTACCAACAAGAATGTTGCTTTAGCGCATGGTTATGATTTTACAGAGCTTTCTGAGATGATCTGATATTTAAAAATTTAAGGCTGAGAAAAAGGTTTCAATACCGATTTCTCAGCCTTTTTTGTTTTCACCTCATCCGTCAGCTACGCTGACACGTTAGAGCAGTACCCAACGAAGCGTAGCCGAGTTGTTGGTACTGCCTATGTGCTCTGCACTCCCCTCAAGGGGAAGGCTTAGATGAATCATAATTTCCCGAGTGCATGTCTGGCGGCGATCATACCGACAGTATAGCATCTGCCGAGTGACAGACCTGTCTGATGGAAGGGATAATCAGCTCCGCCATAAAACGGTCCGCCGAGGTTGCCGGCACAATACAGACCGGGTATGATATTGCCTTCGCTGTCAAGTGCCTGTGCGTTTTCGTTTACCACTACTCCCGATACTTCAGCCGATACACGGATATGCTTTCTTGCTCCCCAGAAAGGTGCTTTCTCGATCTTATGCATATATTTTGCGGGCTTTCCGAAATCGGTATCACAGCCCTTATCACAAAGCTCATTATAACGATCGATCGATGCCTTCATTTTGTCATAAGGGATATCAAGTTCTTTTGCAAGCTCCTCTAAGGTATCACATCTGTGAAGGTCTATCAGGTTCTTAAATACTCCCTGAGGATTCTCCACTGCTCCGGGGATAAACTTCTGCATGACTACAGGCGGAACCTTTCCGCTTACATATTCGTCCGCCGGCCATTCCATATAGCTGTCATCATATATGGTGCAATACCAGCCCTTTGAGCCTTTTTCCTTATGCTCCTCGTCAAGCATGCTGCCCTTGTATGAGGGCTGGAACTTTAAGATATTTCCCATATATACAAAGCCTGTATATTCGTTGGTAAAACGCTCACCGTTCATGTTAAGGTAAAGGAACGGTTCCTCCCACATAAGTGCGGAGTCAAAGTCATGCATCATCTTGGTATGTCCGAGGTTCTCCATCTTTGCGCCGGCACTCATGGCAAGCACGTGACCGTCGCCGGTCTTGCCGAACTGCTTCTTGTCAAACTCATCTATGTCGGGGCACCAATGCTTTACCATGGCCGAGTTATTGGTGTAATCACCTGTAGCAAGGATTACCGCTTTTGCGGCATTAAACCGGATGTACTTACCCTCTGCGTTCTTTCCTATGACACCGGTTACTCTGTTCCCTTCTTTTACAAGCTGTACGGCAGGTGTCGAGAAAAATGTCTCTAAGTTGGGATTCTTTGCTTTTACATTTTCAACTATATTCTTTAAAGCATTGCCGACATTTAAGGGCTTGGGACCTACCCACGGAGCCCAGAAATAACAATGGTCATCCCCGTACTCATAGCTGTTTTCCCTGTCCTTCCATGTACCGGTAAAATCACCGCTGGTACACATAAAAGCACACAGCTTGTCACCGTCATTAAGGAGTTTTGCACTTTCGGTATTGCTGTCCACCTTGCTTCCGTCACCGTATTCCGTCTCCTTGGTAAAGCCGCCTCTGTTCCAGAACCACATCATGGCTTCCTCGGAATAGTCCGCATACGCCTGTAACTGCTTAACATCCGCTCTCCAGTCGCAAAGACCGTTGGTATGATGTATCCATTTCTTTATGCCTGCTTCTGTGGAACGTGACTTAATGATAGCCGATCCGCAGTTGCCCTGTGATACTACTGTAGGCTCCTTCTGTAGCAAGGCTGTCCTTGCCCCGAGTTCTGCTGCCCAGCCGGCTGCCGGTACGCCCGATGCACCCGCACCTACTACCACAATGTCAAAATCAAGCACCTCATCGGGTACTATTTTTTTAAGTTCACAGACTGATGCTGCCACCTCACCTTCGGTCAAGCCGAATGGTACATTTTTCATTTCATTTTCCATGATCTTCTTTTTCCCTTCTCTCTTTTTTTTTACACCTCATCCGATCGCTTCGCGACCACCTTCCCCTCAAGGGGAAGGCAGGAACTATTTTTATTCTTCCCCTAAGAGCTTCACGGTTTTATAATCATGCTCTACAGCGGGAAGAAAAGTATCAATGATGTCCTTTGTCTTTATCTTAAGACTCGATGTACATACGCCGGGGTGGCATCCGATATATTCACCCGTTAGTACATCCTCATCTATTAAGAGCTGTACATGATGCTCCCTGTCATTCATAAGTCCCATGATGCTGACTGCACCCGGTTCTATATCAAGGTATTGCAGCATGTCTTCAGGTCCTGCAAATGAAAGTCTTGCCGAATTGATCTGGGCTGAAAGCTCCTTGGTCTTAAACTTTTTATCCCCCGGCATCATTAAAAGATAATAATTTGTTTTCTGTCTGTTACATAAGAACAGATTCTTGCAGATGATCACTCCGAGTACTGCATCTATAACATTGCAGGCCTCCATATTGTCGGCTCTTTCGTGATCCGTGCGTACATATTCTATACCGAGGCTGTCAAGAAATTCATAAGTCCTGACCTCTCTCGGGAGCCTGCCCTCCATATTTTCAGGGCGTCCGTTAAACAGTTCCATTTTTGTTTCCACCTGATATCTTTTATCTTATTTTCGTCCTATTATTTCTCAAAGCCTTTAAGGAGCTTCATTTTCAGCTTACC
This sequence comes from uncultured Lachnospiraceae bacterium, assembly GCA_902774525.1. Lineage (GTDB taxonomy): Bacteria > Bacillota > Clostridia > Lachnospirales > Lachnospiraceae > RUG11977. The sequence goes on along the minus strand of CACYIR010000044.1, from coordinate 6,521 downwards.
CTTAGCTCCGGAATATGGATGCTCGCGTAAAGGCAGGTTAAAATGAGTCTTACCTTTAAGTACGGTCTGGGGATGTGTAAATTCCCTGAAGCCCCATTCTCCGTGATACGCCCCCATGCCCGAGTGACCGGTACCGTTAAACGGCACACCCTTTACCATCATATGGAGCACTACTTCATTTATACATCCGCCGCCATACTGCTGGGTGGACATCACTTTATCGGCCCACTTCATATCAGAAGTAAAAAGGTACATAGCTAAAGGATGCTCACGTTCAGCGATAATATCAAGTATTATGTCCACTTCTTCATCCTTAAAAGGTACTATGGGAAGTATCGGGCAGAACAGCTCATGCTGAACTATATCCTCATATGCATCTACCGGGTAGATAATGGTCGGTGCAAAGCATCTTGTCTCCGCATTACCCTTACCGCCGAATATGACTCTGTCGGAATACTCATTAGCCAGTTTCTCACATTTCTCATAAGCCTTTGAGGTGATGAGCTTCGGATAATCCGGATTATTCTCCGGTTCCTTGCCGATCATACGTGTAAACTGCTTTTTAAGAAGCTCCAGGAATTTGTCGGCTACTTCTTCAGCTACCGCTATCTGATTGATATTTATACATATCTGGCCGGCATTGCACAGCTTGAAAAATGCTATTTTTCTGGCTGCATCCTTGAGATTTGCATCCTTACGTACGATCGCCCAGTTACCTGTCTCCCCGCCCAGCTCCAGTGCTACGGAAGTAAGGTTCTGTGATGCTCTTTCCATAACATGCTTAGCTACCTGAGGCGACCCGGTATAGAATATCTTGTCAAAACGCTCGTCAAGGCAGATATCCGCTATGTCATGTCCTCCGCCTATGACGGTGGCGAACTTCTCAGGGAAGGTGTCCGCTATAAGCTTCTTTAACGCCTCGGTGGTAGCTGCAGACTTGGAACTGGCCTTTATGACTGCAGTATTGCCTCCGCAGATGGATGCCGCAAGTACACCTAATGTAAGTACCACAGGGAAGTTGAACGGGCTTATGATAAGGGATACTCCGTAAGGCATCTTATATACAGTGGTGCTGGTGCTCGGGAAGCACATTAACCCGCTAAAATGCTTTTCCGGCTTAGCCCACTTTTTTAAGCCTTTTACTATCTCATTTATCTCTACGATCACAGGACCTATATCAACAAGATATGCCTCCATCGGGCTTTTGCGCAAGTCCTCATACAGAGCATCCTGAAGTTCTTTCTGATGTGCGATAAGTGCCTGCTTTAATCTTAAGAGCTGTCTGATACGCCAGTTTACATCCAGAGTTTTCCCTGTACGGAAGAACTTCCTCTGGGCAAGAACTATGTCATGTATTGATACTTTTGTGTATTCCATTTTGTGTCCTTTCTTAGTGCAGTACCCACCGAAGCTTGCTGAGGTGTTGGTACTGCCTGCATGCAGATGTCCGGATTATGTTTTTCATAATCCGTTGACATCGAGCCAGCACCATCAGAATCCTCTGCGGATCTGATCTAATAGCATCCTGATCTCGCTGTCGGTGAAGGTTCTTGAAGGTGAATAGTTTATCGAATCCGCATCTATCATCTCGGTCAGCTTATCATAATTATCTGTATTTATGAGTGCACACCCTCCAGTCTGTCTGATATCTCCTTACGGCCCTGCTCACCAAAATCATATTCTTTCTTTTCCAGATCGTATTCTGCGAAACCCTCTTCTCCTCTTACACATTTGGCAAGTACCTGTCCTGATCTTCCAAACACGGCTGTAGGTGCTGTCTGATAAGGCATGATAGTATTTGCGGTAATAAAAGTGCAGACATTTTCAACCGCACGGGTCTCTATGTGCCCTTTTATCATATTGTACCTGTCGGTATTTTCTTCATCCGTCACATCATAGAAAAGTACTGTGTTAAAATCTGTTTTTTCTTTATACAGTTCTCTGAAATACTCAGGGAATCTGATCTCGAAACATATCCTGATACCGATGCGGAAGCCTTTATAATCGACTATCCCCGCTTGTTCACCCTGAACGAAATTATCTCTGTCCCAGCCCCAAAGTGCACGCTTATCGTATGTTACAGGAGCTGACTTTGGTCTAAAGCATACCGCGCGGTTATATATTTTCTCATTTTCTTTTGCAATCGTTCCAAGTATGAAAGCTACGTCGGTCTCATCACATAATGACTGAAGTCTGTTGCAGCATTCTTCTACCTTTAAGAAATCCACATCTGATGATGAAGCCATATCTCTGGGCGGATAACCTGTCAAAGCGCACTCGGGGAATATCACCAGTTCTATTCCTTTTTCCTTTGCTGCCCGTACTGCTTTTACCACAGTATCAAAATTTTTATCTATATCGGATGTTACCGCAAACTGATATGCCGCAATCTTCATGAAAACTCCTTAACCCCATGTTAATCCAAGTTGTCCATACCTGTAATCCACAACAAAATACATTCTATCACTTTTTTCCCGTTTTGTCGACATGTCAGATTTTACTTGCTTTTTTATCCGCTTTGTTATAAAATCGCATGGGTTTAAGAAAAGAGGTTAATTGATATGACTTGGGTATTACTGGTTCTCGCATACGGACTCATCAAAGGTATGCGGGAAGTATTAAAGAAAAAAGCTTTGGAAAAAAACACCACTCTCGAGGTGCTTTTTCTGTATACCCTTCTGTCATTCATATTTGTCCTGCCCGAAATACGCGGAGCATTTAATGAGGACTTCTCAACTCTTATAGTAGTAGCTTTAAAATCACTGGCCATATTCCTGGCCTGGATATTCAGCTTTAATTCCATACGATTTATCCCGATAAGTCTGTACGGTATCCTGGACCTGTCACGTGTGCTTTTTGCCACACTGTTCGGTGTACTGGTCATGAAGGAAACACTGGGCACCGGTCAGTTGCTGGGGCTATTCTTAGTAGCATTGGGACTTCTTCTTTTAAAAGCAGAACCTCATAAAAAGGTAGAAAAAAAGGATGACAGGAATATCCCCGCCATCCATGTATTTCTTTTGTTTTTATCCTGTATGCTGAACTCTGTGTCCGGTATCCTCGACAAAGTCCTGATGACATATACTCCCATATCCGACGGGCATCTCCAGTTCTGGTATATGTTGTTCTTAGTCATATATTACAGTCTTTATGTGGTTGCAACGCTTATCATAAATCATAAAAAAGCTGAGCAGACATCTTCTGCCGCATCTGTTTTCAACCTCAGGTCCGCATTGAAAAATCACTGGATATGGCTGCTTGCCGTTCTTTTCGTTATAGCAGACAGATGTCTCTTTATCGCAAATGCAGACCCTGACAGCAAAGTCACCATCATGACACTTATCAAACAGTCATGCTGCTTCGTCACCATCATTGCCGGCAAATTTATATTCCATGAGAAAAAGATACTTCACAAATTCCTGTGTGCATGCATCATTGTAGCCGGAATAGTGGTTTCGGTGCTTCTAAGATCATAATGTTGCAAAAAAAGCGGATACTCCGTTTACGATAAGTCTGTCCCCGTTAATTTCAGGCTTTTTGCCGAAACAATATACAACTTCAGATACTTTTTGATCCGATCCGATCTCAATCGCTTTATCTGAAGGATTTATCACAACCAGGATCTTTTCATCGTTAAAGGTACGTACATATACCAGCGGCTTGCCCGGTGCACCGTCGATCACAAAGTCGATCTCGCCCAGACTCTGAAGCGGTTTATAGGATTGCCTTATTGCTATAAGTTTTTTTATCTCGGAGCGTAAAGAATCCTCATCCGTCATCTGAGCTTTTACCGTAGGGCGGGCTGCATCCGGGTCTATAGGGATATACAGCTTATCTGCAGATGCAGATGAAAATCCGGCATTTTTGCTGTCATCCCACTGCATCGGAGATCTCGCACCCGTCCTGTTATATCCGCCTTCTTTGGATGTAAGTCCTTCGACATACCGCATGCCGATCTCGTCCCCGTAATATATATAAGGAGCTCCGGGCATGGACAAAAGGAATGCAAAGGCAAGTTTTAATCTGTCGCCTTTTATATAACGCGAGAGTCTGTCCATATCATGATTGCCCGAAGGTATACATATGAGACCTTTTCTCTCGGATTTTTTGTAGCTCTCCATATATTTCTTAACAAACTCGGAAGCATCTCCCTCACCGCCGAAATACGGCTTTTCACATCTGAAAAGATCGTTATAATGCGAAGGTCCGAAGTGGAGAAGAAAGTCCATATGGAAACCGCCTTTAAGGCTTTTATCCGGCTCACCCCATTCGGATACAAATGCGGCACTCGGGAATTCTTCATCGAGTATTTTCCTTACATCCTGCCAGAGAGCTATCGTCCCTTTACTATCCTCATCATTTTTTACCAGAGAGCCTGCCATATCCACTCTGAACCCGTCACAGCCTTTTGACAGCCAGAAGCGTATCACATCCAACATGGCTTTTCTGGTAGCCATCGGTCCTTCGGCATCCATAGCCTGCTGCCAGGGACGGTCCGGCTTATAAAAGCCATAGTTGAGCGCCGGCTGATGAGAAAAGAAATTTACCACACAGCTTCCGTCACGATCAGAGATACCTCTGAGTGAACCGTAACCCTTTGGCTCCTCCCAGATGCTGTCCGTCCAGATATAACGGTCCGTATACTCGTTTTTTTCTGCCTTCATGCTTTCTTTAAACCAGGGGTGATCCCATGAGGTATGCCCCGGTACCAGATCAAGCAGCACATGCATTCCAAGCTTATGTGCTTGCTACTTTATAGTAATCTGCCACATCATATCCGGCATCTCCAAAGGGTGAGTCAAAACACGGATTGATCCATATGGCATTGCATCCAAGTTCCTTTATATATGGCAGTTTTTCAGTTATACCGTTTATATTTCCTATACCGTCCCCATCGGTATCCAAAAAGCTTTGCGGATATATTTCATAAAATACCGCATTGTCCAGCCATTCAGGTCGTTTACTCATTTTGCTCCTCCTTGCGTTTAGAATTCTATATGTAAAACATAACATAATTCATACATAAATACAATCGATTTATACAGATAAAAAGGGATAAAAAGGACCAGTATAAATGCTTAGAGAAAATGTCGAAGCAGAATTGACTCCTAAATATATCTTTGTTATAATTTTTGTATATAAACACAAAAAGGCAGGGAATAAAATGGCTTCAAGCATCGTGCATCTTGCAATAACAAATGAACTGATCAAGACTCATGAATTTAATAATATCAGCAGGCTGAAGCTTGGCGTAGTGCTCCCTGACGCAGGCGAGACAAATCTCGGACACCTGAAAATAAAAATTCCCGAAACCAATGGATCAACATATGATTTCGAGAAATTCAGAAGTAAGTTTAGGAACCTGCTTAAAACAGATGACCTGTATCTCGGATACTATCTGCATCTGGTACAGGACATCTGCTACAGGCATTTTGTATATGACAGATATCACTGGAACCCAACCATACCCGGCAATGTCGATCGGCTGCACCGGGATTATGCGATAACGAACCATTATGTAGCCGTAAAATATGGCCTGAAAAACGATATCGTTATCCCCGATGATTTTGACCGGGAACCTATAAATGAGATCTGCCGGTTTGACATAAAATGGCTGACCGAGGCCTTAGATACATACTTTCATCAAACGGATGAAGGTGATATATTCTTCTTTACCAAAGAGATGACGGATGAGTATATCACTGAAGCTATAGCGTTATGTAACAAGGAACTTTTGGCCTTAAAAACAGGTGCCGGCATGATCGACGGATATGAAAACGCCTGGCACCATCTGTAAATAAATATCACCTCGAAGACGCTTTAAAGTGTTTTCGAGGTAACTTTATTTAAAGATATTTTTTAAAAAAGCCTTCAAGTTTATCAAACGGGATATAATCTTTATCTCCGCCATCATACAGGTCGGTATGAACAGCATCCGGGATGATCATAAGCTCTTTATTGTCCTTGTATTTGCTGTCCTTGATCATATCAGCGTATGCATCCTTTGAAAAATAACAGGAATGTGCTTTTTCTCCATGGATCAGCAGAACTGCACTTCTTATCTCATTTGAATATTTTAATATGGGCTGGTTGATGAACGATTCACAGCCGATCACATTCCAGCCTCCGTTACTGTTGAGCGATCTTTTATGATATCCTCTGCCGGTCTTATAATAATCATAATAATCTTTTACAAAGAAGGGAGCATCCGAAGGCAGCGGATCTACCACTCCTCCGCCAAGCTTATACTCTCCCGCATTTAAGTCAGCAAGTCTCTGCGCGCACATGGCTTTTCTTTTTTCGTAGCGTGCCTCCTCGCTGTCCTCCGAATCAAAGTAGCCCTTAGCATTTACACGTGTCATGTCATACATAGTAGATGCCACTGTAGCTTTAACCCTTGTATCTAAGGCTGCGGTATTGATAGCCAGTCCGCCCCAGCCGCATATTCCGATGATACCGATACGGTCCGGATCAACCTTATCATTTAATGACAGAAAATCCACCGCAGCCATAAAATCTTC
>CACYIR010000043.1 GCA_902774525.1 uncultured Lachnospiraceae bacterium | reverse complement strand
TTCAGCTTGCAATTCATGGTTATGTAAACTATACCGGTGAGTCAATCAATATAAGCGGTAATCAGGATGAAGAAGTTCTTTATTCAGCTGCTTACGGTGCCGGCTTAAGCTTTACATTTATGAAAGAATCGGCATTTACCCTTCAGGATACTTTATATACACATTATTATGGTTGTGATTATGACGAGTGGAAGAATAACATGATAAATATCTACAACAGATATAATTCAGAACTCGGTCATGTATTTAATCAGAAGATGACAGATCATGAATTTATCAATGATACTGTTACCTGTACAACATACGCTGACGGAACAAAGGTATATGTAAACTTCGGATTTAACGAGTACCTTGAGAACGGTATTTATGTTCCGGCAAGAGATTATAAAGTAGTTAGATAAAATTATAAGAAAGGGATATTTAAGCTATGAAGAAACAAAAAAAATTAGCCGGTCTTCAGAAGCGTAAAGCTATATCGGGTTATATATTTATATTACCTTTCATTCTGGGTTTCCTGCTGTTCATGTTAAAGCCTATGATCGATTCGCTTATCATGAGCTTCCAGAACGTAGAACTTAAAGGTAGTGAAGAAAATATAAGAACCTTTATAGGCATGGAAAACTACAGAAAGGCTTTCAGGGTTGATCCTGATTTTACAAGGCTTCTTACTGAAGAGCTTATAAGACTGGTTGTTTACACATTGGCTATCATCGTATTCAGTTTCTTTATCTCTCTGGTTCTTAATCAGGAGTTTAAGGGAAGATCAGTAGTCAGAGCCGTATTCTTCCTCCCGGTTATTCTTTCGTCCGGTGTTATCTTAGGTCTTGAGAGCAATAACCAGTACATGGCTGCAATGCAGAGCTCAGTTGAGAATTCGGTTTCGGGCATAAGCGTAAGCGCCGCGGTGGAATCCATCCTGAAAACGATGGATATAGGTGGTGCCGTATTTGACAAGGTATTCGAGGTTATCGATAACATCTACGATGTTGCGATGGCTTCAGGTATGCAGATCATTATTTTCCTTTCCGGTCTGCAGACAATATCATCCAGTATGTACGAAGCAGCAAGTATCGACGGCTGTACAAGGTGGGAGAGTCTTTGGAAGATCACCTTCCCTATGATATCTTCACTGTTCCTTGTTAACTGGATTTACACTGTAGTAGACTTCTGTATGAGATCAGATAACCAGGTTATCACAAAGATACAGAATGAAATGACCTCTAAGTTGCAATACGGACCGGCATCTGCTATGTCATGGATATATTTCCTTTTCATAATAGCTTTTGTTGGTATCACATCATTCTTCATTTCAAAGGTGGTATATTACAATGACTAAAAAGAAAGCCGGATTTAATTTTTGGGAAAGAAACAGATTATCTAACGGATATTTGTTAAGAAAAAGAATTACAAAGTATGGCGTGGCCATTCTTCGTGCAATCCTTCTTTTCGGTCTGTGCTTCCTTATCCTGCAGCCCGTACTTAACAAGATATCAGTAAGCTTCATGGAAGAGCGTGACCTTTACGATCCCGTTGTTATTTCCATCCCGAAGCATTTTACAATAGGAAACTATAAGATTGCATCCGATCCATTGATCATGGATTACAGCAACAGCTTGGTTCATTCCATAGTTGTTTCATTGACCATCGCTATTCTTCAGATAGCTATGTGTACATTGGTTGGATACGGTTTTGCAAGATTCCAGTTCCCGCTTAAAAAGGTTTGGTTCGCGTTGGTTATCCTTGTTATCATCATTCCTCCGCAGACCATATCAAGTTCACTTTACCTGCATTTCAACTTCTTCGATATATTCGGTATCATAAAAGCGACAACGGGTTCGCCTTTGAATCTGCGTAATTCGCCCATACCGTATTATCTGATCAGTGCAGGATGTATGGGATTGAAGAACGGATTGTACATATACATGGTACGTCAGTACTTCAGAAATATCCCTGTAGACCTTGAAGAGGCTGCTTACATCGACGGATGCGGTACCTTAAAGACATTCATAAGGATCATGCTTCCTCAGGCTAAGCCTATTATTACATCATGTTTCCTGTTCGCATTCGTATGGCAGTGGACAGACGGCTTCTATTCAAAGCTGTTCTTCCAGTCAATTTCACTTGTTAGTACATCACTTTCAAGAATCGTTGCGAGCTTGGGTGTTTACATCGGCCGTGCACAGGGTACTGTACAGGCTCAGCTGACTGTAGCACGTTCCAACCAGATACTTTCAACAGGTACTCTGATGATCGTATTCCCTGTTATCTTCTTATACCTCTTCGCACAGCGTGCATTCGTTGAGAGTATAGCAAGTACAGGTATTAAAATGTAAAAAAAATTATATTACAATTTAATTAAAATGTTGCATATTTGTAACTAATGTGTTATAATTTCATCATTGTATGTAAACCGTATCGGTTCTAAGGCTCCCGGAAAGCAAATAAGCCTGAAAACTTTACGGTTTAGATAAATTAGCGATAATAAAATATTACGCTAGTTCCTATGAGAAGGAGGAAAAAATGAAAAAGAGAAACTTACAGAGAATTTTTGCAGCATTCATGGCTACCGCTATGGTAGTTGGTGTAACAGCTTGTGACAACACTTCAAGTGAAGAGAAGCCTACTGATGCACCCGCTACTACTGATGCACCCACAGCTGAGCCTACAAAGGACGCTGACAAGCCTACCGATGCACCTGTAGTTACTGAACCTGTAGTAACAGAGGTACCCGTACCCGCAGACCTTCAGGACCTTGGCGGAATGGAAATCATCATCCGTGACTGGTGGTCACCCGAAGATCCCGGCGAGCCTAAGACAGAGTACGAAGAGGCTCAGCGTAATTACCAGAAGGAAATGATGGACAAGTACCACTTCACCATCAAATCTATGGCTATATCTGACTGGGGTTCAGCTCCTAACGATTTCGTTGAGTACGCTACAAATGGTGGCGATGACAAGAACTATGTATTCGTTCTCCGTAACGATCCCGCTGTAGTTAGTGCTATGGCTTCAGGTCTTATGTATGACCTTTCTAAGATGCCTGACGTTCTTGATTTCTCATCAGAGAAATTTGCTCAGAACAAGACACATGAGTTATACTCATATGGTAGCAGCATCTACTGCTGCTTCGCAGGTCCTTCAGAGCCTCGTGATGGTATCTTCTTCAATAAGAGCGTTCTTAAAGAAGCTGGTATCAATCCTGATGACATCTATGATATGCAGAAGAACGGCACCTGGACATGGGAAGAGTTTGAAAAGCTCCTTGCTAAGGTTCAGAGAGATACAGACGGTGATGGCCAGGATGATGTATTCGGTCTTTGCTGTAACAATTCTGTATGTGTAAACGCAGCTGTTATCTCCAACGGAGGAAAGTACGTTGGTAAGGATGCTAGCGGTAAGTTCACATATAACCTTGAAGATCCTGAGACTACAGAAGCTCTTAACTGGATCGTTGACATCTTCACAAAGTACAATCAGCATGATATCGAGGGCGCTGCATGGGATTACTACATGACAGAGTTCAAGAGCGGTGTTGTTGGATTTATGGAGGATCAGGAATATCAGCCTACAGGTTCAGGTCAGTTCCATGAGACTAACTTTGAAATGGGCTTCGTTATGTTCCCTAAGGGACCCAAGGCTACTACACTTCTTAACCGTTGGGACAACAACCCTCATTGTATCCCTGCTTGCTATGGCGACGAGAGAGCAAGAAAGATTGCATTTGCTTGGAATCTTTACACCAACCCCGTTCCCGGCTACGAGGATTACAACGGATATGTTGAGACAGCTAAGAACAGCAACTTCGATGAGAGAGCAATGGACGAGACAGTTCCTATGATGTCAGATCCTGCACACGGACTTAATACATACTATTCAGTTATTCCTGATCTTAATGCAGGTCCTGAGTTCGTATGGGCTATCGGACCTAATGCCGATGTTGCAGCTAAACAGGAAGAGGTACGTGATACTTGGAAAGCATATATCGACGCTGCTAACAACAGATAATTTCAAATTTGAATTTTTGAATTCTTATTAATTGATTTTTAGGGACGGTGTTTTCCGGGCACTGTCCCTAATTTTATGATAATAAGTGAATAAGTCCGAACATCCTACAGCAAGCTTGCTTGCATGTAGATGTGAGTGACTTATGAGCGCACAAACACCGAGAAGAAGCGATTTATTAATAAATCGCGAGATTCGAGGTGGTTGTAGGATTGCGAAAGCAGCTTGCTGCGGAGCAATCCGTATTATCATATGATACATCAATTTTACATTCTAAACGGAATGATGATTTTTCGTTCCGCTTAGAATGCAAAATTGATACTTATAGTATCTGATAATAAGTAAAAAAGAAATATAAAGGAGTCCCCCATGTCAGTTATAGCTCACAACCCCATACTTCCCGGCTTTTTCCCGGATCCTTCGGCTTGCGCTGTAGGAGATGATTTTTATATTGTTAACTCTACATTTACATATTTCCCCGGTCTTCCTGTTATGCACAGTAAGGACCTGGCTCATTGGGAACAGATAGGAAATGTACTTACCAGAGAAAGTCAGCTGCCTTTAAAAGACGCTGAAGTATCCAGAGGTCTGTTTGCACCTACTATCCGTTATAATAACGGTACTTTCTATGTAATCTGTACCAATGTTTCATTTGGCGGGAACTTTATAGTAACATCCGATAAGGCAGAAGGCCCTTACTCAGAACCTCATTACTTAGAGGGTGCTGACGGTATCGATCCCAGTCTTTTCTTCGACGATGACGGGAAGTGCTACTATATCGGTACACATCCCAATCCTGACGGATGCAGATGGGACGGTGACTGGTTTATCTATATTCAGGAGCTGGACATAGAAAACTTTAAGTTAGTAGGTGAGAAGCACAATGTATGGAACGGTGCTATGCGCGGTGTACATTGGCCCGAAGGTCCTCATCTCTATAAAAAAGGTGAGTATTACTATATTCTTCATGCTGAAGGCGGAACAGGTCCCGAACATGCGGTATGTGTAGCCAGAAGTAAGGAAATATTCGGCAAATACGAGGGAAACTTCTGTAATCCTATAATCACACACAGACATCTCGGAAAGCAGTATCCGATCCAGTATGTCGGACATGCAGATATGTTTGCGGATAAAAACGGTGAATGGTACATGGTAATGCTTGCCGTAAGACCTTTGAACGGATTTACCACCATGGGCAGAGAAACATTTCTTGCCAGTGTAGTGTGGGAGAATGACTGGCCTGTAGTAAATCCTAATGTCGGATTACTTACACGTGCGCTTAAAATCAATCTGGATTCATCTGAAAGCGAAACAATATCCAATTCGGAACCCGGTGTTGATAAGAAATATGATTTTAGAACCATAAAAGAATTTGGTCCTGAAATACTGACACTTAGAAATCCGGGCAATGATTTTTATGAGATAGTTGAAGGACGCGGTCTTAAACTTAAGTGTTCAAAGAACCTGATCACAAGCTTAGGAGATGTATCATATCTTGGTGTGCGTCAGGACTGCCATGCATTTGAGATAGGCTGTACTATTAATACAGACAGTCTCTACAGAGGTGCAGCTGCCGGACTTATTATTTACCAGAATAACCGTTCCAATATACGTTTTGAATGTTCAAACGGTATCGGATATGTTATAGTAACTCGTAACGGTGAAGAGACAAAGTACGAAACCTGTGCTTTGGGCGGTTCTGTTTCAACCATTATTATGAGAGTATTAGGACTTAAGGCATTCTGTTTCCTGATGTCTAAAAACGGTCCTGTTGCTATTGCCGGAAATATTGATATTTCTGCATTATCCACTGAAACTTCGGGCGGTTTTGTCGGAAATACATGCGGTATTTATGCTCATGATTATGACGACGTACGTGATACCGATATGTATGCCGGCTTTATGAACTTCTATTATACCAGATTCCTGACACAGCAGGAGAAAGAACAGCTTGAAGAAGAATATATGGAAGATTTAAGACAGTGATAACTGTTCTCGGAGGTGATTACATGAGTAATTCTGATTTAAAGGTAAGATTTCATCTGCCCGGATTAAGATTTAATTATCCTTTAAATATGTACTGGGTAAGCTTAAAGAAAATACACCCCGAATTCTTCAGGGACAATGTTGAATTCGGATCATTTTTCGGATGTTTTCCTTTCTCTTTATGGAATGGCGGAAGGCTTATCATGCATGATCAGTGCGACGGTAATTTTATCACAAATGTCATAAAAAGCATCAATGCTGAAGGCATCCCCGTAAGGTATACCTTCACCAATCCCGTACTTACCGAAGAAGATCTTGAGGATCCTTTCTGCAACTTCTGTATGAAGGCCGCAGATAACGGTATGAATGAGGTAATGGTATTTTCACCCATATTGGAGCAGTATATAAGGGATAAATATCCTTCATACAAGATCAATTCCAGCACATGCAAAGAGATCAAGAACGTAGACGATATCAATAAAGAGCTGGAAAAGGATTATAAATACGTAGTACTTGATTATAATCTCAATAACAGATGGGACCTTATTGAAGGTCTTACCGAGCCCGGCAGACTTGAGGTGCTGGTAAATACATTATGTACCCCTGCATGTCCGAGACGAGGCGAGCATTACCGTTATATCGGTGAGATGGAGAAAAAGGTGGCTGCCAACAGAAAGCTTCCTCCCGAAAAACAGGAAAAGATAGTTGATACCTGGCGCTGCGAATACGGTGAGTATAATAATCTTTACAAGATCAAGGACTATCCTACATTTATCTCACCTGAGATGATCTATAACGAATACCTTCCCAGAGGTATCAATAACTTTAAGATCGAGGGACGTACAGCCAATCTGTTCTCGCTTATCGAAACCTACAGTTATTTCATGCTGAAGCCCGAGTGTGTCGGTGAAGCAAGATTCCTGCTTCTTACAAATCTTCAGGCTTCAGGCATCATATCGGTCAACAGACCGAAACCTTCCTTCTGGAAGCCCTGATATTAATATATTTTAAGAATGGAGTTGATGTTAAATGCCGATCAAAGTACAAAATGACCTGCCTGCTAAAAAAATCATGGAAGAAGAAAATATATTCATGATGGACGAGAACAGGGCCATGTCACAGGACATCCGTCCGCTTGAAATAGGTATATTGAACCTTATGCCGTTAAAAGAGGCTACAGAGGTACAGATGCTCCGTTCGCTTTCGAACACCCCGTTACAGGTAAACATCACATTTCTTACCACATCGACTTATGTAGGAAAAAACACTGCAAAGAGCCATCTGGACCAGTTTTATCTGACATTTGAGGATGTTAAAGACAGAAAGCTCGACGGACTTATTATCACCGGGGCACCGGTAGAGATGATGGAGTTTGAAGAAGTAGCATACTGGAAAGAACTCTGTGACATAATGGAATGGTCAAAGACCCATGTTACCTCAACACTTCATATCTGCTTGGGAGCACAAGCGTCGCTTTATTACCATTATGGGATCAATAAGAAGACTCTTCCTCAGAAGATGTTCGGAGTATTTCCTCATAACGTGCATCACAGAAAAGAACCTTTTGTACGCGGTTTTGATGATGTATTTTATATCCCTCACAGTCGCCATACTACCATAGATCCCAAGGAAGTATGGGCTGATGAGAGACTGACCGTACTGGCTGATTCACCTGAAGCAGGCATCTGTATGGTACTTGCAAAAGAAGGACGTCAGGTATTTGTATTCGGACATCCCGAGTATGACAGGATGACGCTTGATCAGGAGTACAAGAGAGATCTGGATAAAGGTATGGATATCCGGATTCCAAAGAATTATTATCCGAACGATGATCCTACCCAGAAGCCTCTGCTTACATGGCGTGCACATGCCAATACCATGTATACAAACTGGCTCAATTATTACGTATATCAGACTACGCCGTATGATGTTAATTCTATAGGGACTTGATGAGTTCGGTGTTGGGGCGGCAGATTATTTCGCCGCACGCACGGGTAAAAAAGAGGCATATATATGAAAAAGATTTACTGGCATTTGCCCGGTTTTTGTTATTTTTACAAAATGAATACCACGCTTATCCGGCTTATGAAGCAATATCCGGAAAAGTTCCATGAGGGATATGAGATCGGCAGTGTATACGGTACATTCCCCGGAGCTATCTGGAACGGCGGAAGAGCTGTATTCGGTATTATTTCAAAAAGCAATATAAAGCAAGTACTTGATAATTACAATAATCTCGGTGTACCTGTTCGTTTTACTTGGACGAATTCTTTACTCGAGGAAAAGCATCTGTACGATACATATTGTAACCTGATCATGGATCTGGCTGATAACGGTATGAATCAGGTGCTTGTAAACCGTGAAGTTTTAGGTGATTATTTAAGAGAAAAATATGGTTCGGTATCAAAGGTGCTTACCGAAGGTGATAATACCGAAGACAGTTTCCATGCTCGCGAAAATATATACTTTCCTGACGGATATGCAGGATATATGGAACAGTTCGGAAAAGCTAAATCCGGATTTGCATTTATATCGTCTACTACAAAGCGTATAACCGACCTGGCTGATGTAAAAAGAGAATTAACTGCTGATTATGCATTGGTTGTGCTCGACTACGACTTAAACACAGACGAGATCACCTTAAGAGAGCTTGAACCTTACGCTGACCGTATCGAGATATTGGTAGATGAGATATGTTATCCTCACTGCCCGAAGCGTAAAGATCATTATGCTGATGAATCGCTCATGCAGCTTACCTTTGATAAGGATACAAGGTATGAATGTACCAACAAAATGACTAAGCCTTCATTTACGGAAAGCATGAAGAGACCTCATTTTATCGGAAATGACAAGCTTCCTTCCTATATCGAGAGAGGCTATAGGAACTTTAAGATAGTAGGAAGGGGACTTCCTCAGGAGATGGTACTTGATTCTTATCTTTACTATCTTGTAAAGGAACAGTACAGAGATTTTGTAAAACAGGAACTTCTCAAATAATTATACAGACAACTAAAACCTGCGATGCTGTCAAAGTAGTATATTTGAACGTCGGCAGGTTTTATTTTGCTTGATAATGGCCCTTAAACGGGATATAATATAACAAAAAGATGCGAAGAATTTGTAATTGGGTTATTTAAAAAAAATACAGCACAGATGGATTGGAATAGAAATGAAAGCTAAAAAAGAGATATTTACTTTAGAATACGATAGAAAACTGAAGAAATCCCCCGAGGATAAAAATTTTAAACCATCAAACGCAGCTGACAGCACCCCCGGTACCCGTATTAACAAATATATGGCTGAATCCGGTATGTGTTCAAGACGTGAGGCTGACAGGCTTGTAGCAGAAGGCAAGGTCCTGATAGACGGTGAACCTGCAGTCATGGGCAGCAAGGTGCTGCCAGGACAGAAGGTAACCGTAAAAGGCCAGGATATAAAGAAAAATGAAGACCTGATCCTTATAGCCTTCAACAAACCGGCAGGTATAGTCAGTACCACGGATAAGCGTGAAAAGGATAATATAATAGACTATATCAACTACGGTAAGCGTATATTCCCCATCGGCCGTCTCGACAAGGAATCGGAAGGTCTGATACTTCTCACAAACGACGGAGATATAGTAAATAAAATACTCCGTGCAGGTAATTACCACGAGAAGGAATATGTGGTAACAGTCAATAAGGATATAACCCCCGAATTCTTAAAAGCCATGAGTTCCGGGGTACCGATACTTGATACCGTGACACGTCCCTGTAAGATAGAGCAGATAGATAAAAAGGTATTTAAGATCATTCTGACCCAGGGGCTGAACCGTCAGATAAGGCGTATGTGTGAAGCTTTGGGATACAGGGTTAGACAACTGACCCGTATCAGGATCATGAACATAAAGCTTAACCACTTAAAATCCGGCACGTACAGGAACTTAACACCCGGGGAGCTGGAAGAATTAAGACAGATGATAGCAGACTCGAGCAACGCTCCGGTGAAGGATTCTTCACTGGGCTCTGAATGATTTGTGACGGATGAGGTGTAACCATGGATAAAATCGAACGTATAAAAGAACTCATAGCAATACTTAACAAAGCATCCGATGCCTACTATAATGACCGTGATGAGATCATGAGCAACTATGAGTGGGACGAGATGTACGATGAGCTCACACGCTTGGAGGCTGAAACCGGCTATATAGATCCTGACAGCCCCACAGTTAAGACCGGTGCGGAAGAGACCACACCCGCGGCTAACCGTGAGACCCATGAGTATCCGGCACTTTCCCTTGCAAAATCCAAGGATGTGAATGTTATCCGCAAATGGGCAGGGGATAGAGCTCTGTGGCTTTCCTGGAAAATGGACGGACTTACCCTGGTACTCACCTATGATAACGGGAAATTAAGTAAGATTATGACAAGAGGCAACGGTACCACAGGTTCCAATATCACATATTTTGCCGACTATATAAAGGGATTCCCTAAGGAGATAGCTGACAAAGGGCACCTTGTGGTCAGAGGTGAAGCAGTCATATCCTATACTGATTTTAATACGATAAACAGCATGATAGATAACCCCGATGAGCAATATGCAAATCCCCGGAACCTGGTCTCAGGTACATTGGGACTTGATGTTTCCCGTGCGGCAGAAGTGGCAGAACGCTGTGTTACCTTTAATGCTTTTACCCTGGTACATACGGATGAAGAGATCCTTTCGTGGGGAAAACGGATGGATTACCTTGCCGGTATGGGCTTTAACGTAGTTGAGAGAGAAGCTACAGACTCTGATCGTTTACAGGAGACTATAGATAAGTGGACCGCTGTAGTCAGGAGCGGGAAAATGGATATCCCCGTGGACGGACTCGTAGTTACATTTGATGATACCGAGTATGCATCAACCGGATCGGTCACAGGTCATCATGCTACCAATGCAGGTATGGCTTTTAAGTGGCAGGATACCGAGGCTGAGACTACTTTGGACCATATAGAGTGGAGCTGTGCTGCATTTGCCATATCGCCTGTAGCAGTATTTGATCCCGTGTCTTTAGAGGGTACCACAGTTACACGTGCCAGCCTCTGCAATATCAGCGAGATGAAGAGGCTGGGCATAGGTGCCGACAGAGCCACATCACTTACAGTCATAAAGAGCAACATGATCATCCCCAAATGTGTACGTGCTGATGCTCATGGCACCGTATTTACCATACCGGATGTGTGTCCCGTATGTAAGTCACCCACAGAGATAGTCGTAAGTGAGAAGACAGGGACAGAGACGCTGCATTGTACCAATCCGGACTGTACTGCCAAGCATATCCAGAAATACACCCGTTTCGTAAGCAAAACAGGTATGGATATAGACGGTCTTTCCATAAAGACTCTGATGCGTTTCATCAATGAAGGCTATATAAGCGACTTTGCTGACATATACGGTATAGGTGAATATAAAGACAGAATTATAGAGCTGGACGGATTCGGCGAGAAATCATTTGCCAATCTTATGGTTTCTGTGGATAAAGCCAGAAAGAAACATCCCGCCAATTTCATATATGCACTCTGCATCCCCATGATAGGACTTGATGCGGCTAAAAAGCTGATTGCATATTACGGTACGAAAGCGTTCTTTGACAAACTTCGAGACAGCTCAAATACAGGATTTGAAGAAGTGGACGGCATAGGTACGGAACGATCCAATGCCATAATCGCATGGATATCAGAACCGAAAAACGCAGCACTGCTAAATAAGCTGTTAAGTATAGTTACGCTTGATGACATAGCAAAGGCCGGAGAAAATAACGGCACATGTGCAGGCAAGACATTTGTGATCACAGGTGATGTGCATAACTTCAAAAACCGTGATGAGTTTAAGGCATATGTGGAAGCACAGGGCGGTCACGTAGCCGGAAGCGTATCCGGCAAAACGGACTATCTTGTAAACAACGATATCAATTCAACAAGTTCCAAGAACACCAAGGCTAAGTCTTTAGGAGTTGAAATTATCACTGAAGATACATTTATCGATATGTTTGGAAGGTAAAGATCCTTCGCTTGGAGCAGTACCCGATGA
>CACYIR010000042.1 GCA_902774525.1 uncultured Lachnospiraceae bacterium | reverse complement strand
AGCTCTCCGTTCATGGCCATTTCTACTGCCTTTTCCAAGGGAATCCTTAAGGGCTCTATAAACTCATCCTCATCCAGATCAAGTCCGTCGGACTCCTTATCTACATGACAGAAATAAAGCCTGTCTATCTCGGAGCAGATACCGGGAGTTGGATACATGTTCCCCATAGATACCCAGTCTTTGCCGGTACATCCGGTCTCCTCTTTAAGCTCCCTCTGTGCTGCCACAAAAGGATCCTCACCCTTTTCCAGTTTCCCTGCCGGAAGCTCCAGGCACACCTCTTTAAACGGATACCTGAACTGCTTTCCAAACAAAAGCTCTCCATCTTCAGTCAGAGCCGCTATGCATACTCCGCCCGGATGCTCTACCACTTCCCTGTATCCCGGCTTTCCGTTTGCAAGCTCTATATCATCCACATGTACATGTATGATCTTTCCGTCAAATATCGGATTGATTTTTATCGTCTTTTCGGTTAACTCCATTTCTCCTTATCTCCATATTTTCGACTTATAATATCAGTATCTGTTGGACTATTATCATTAATATTTCTCATCTGTCGGTATAAAGTATTAAGATCATTCGCTTTGCTCTAGATGATACAAAATAAGGTCGGGTGGAGCATTTTCATGGGATAAAACCATAAGCGTGCAGCGGATATACTTCGGTCAGACGAATATGAAGGCAAGGCAAAAATCAGTTTACCAAACTGATTTTTGAGCGTAGCCCAAGGTCGTCCGGCATCGGGCGGACGACCGATTGCAAGCGTCCGCAGCCGTAATATGAGTATGGCCGTTAGTATATCCCTGCTAAGCGACGTTGTGTTTTATACCGTGAAAATGCTCCGCCCGACCGTAAATAATCACTAATACTATCCGATCAGAACTCGCAGTTATTAGGTGTTCTGGGATAAGGTATTACGTCTCTGATGTTCTCAACACCTGTTAAGTACATGATAAGACGCTCAAATCCCATACCGAAACCGCTGTGTACGCATCCGCCGTACCTACGTGTATCAAGATACCAGTCGATACCGCTCTTGTCTACTCCCATCTCGTCCATTCTCTCTAAGAGCTTATCAAGATTCTCTTCTCTTTGGCTTCCGCCCATAAGCTCTCCTGCCTGGGGAACGAGGAGGTCTACTGCAGCTACGGTAGCATTATCGGGGTTAACTTTCATGTAGTAAGCCTTGATCTCCTTAGGCCAGTTGGTAACGAATACCGGACCGTTGAAGTAGTCAACCAGGTACTTCTCATGCTCTTTAGCAATATCCTCACCGTAATCGGGCTGGAACTCCCACTTCACATCAGCTTTCTTTAAAAGATCGATGGCATCATGGTGGCAGATTCTTGTAAACTTGGCATTTACTATGGCATTAAGCTTATCCTTAAGACCCTTTGATACGAACTTGTCACAGAAATCTATCTCCTCAGGACATTTCTCCATTACATACTTAACTATGAATTTGAGCATCTCCTCTTCGATATCCATAAGACCTTCAAGATCGCAGAAAGCCATCTCGGGCTCGATCATCCAGAACTCGTTAGCATGTGTCTGGGTGTTGGAATTCTCAGTTCTGAATGTAGGTCCGAATGTATAAATATCACCGAAAGCCATGGCAAAGGTCTCACCCTGAAGCTGTCCTGAACCGGTGATAAACGCCTGCTTGCCGAACAGATCCTCTTTAAAATCAACCTTTCCGTCCTGTGTTAAAGGAAGGTTGTTCATGTTTAAAGTAGTAATCTTAAACATCTGGTCTGAACCTTCACAGTCAGCACATGTGATAAGAGGAGTATGAACGTATAAGTAACCTCTGTCCTGGAAATAGGTGTGGATAGCCATTGCAGCCACACTTCTTACCCTGAATACAGCACTGAAAAGATTTGTACGGGGACGAAGGTGTGCCACGGTACGAAGGAATTCCCTTGTATGACGCTTAGGCTGGATGGGATAACTCTCGGGACAGTCACCAAGGACCTCTACCTTTGTAGCTTTAACTTCGAAAGGCTGCTGGTTCTCGGGAGTAAGTACTAAAGTACCTTCCACCTTAACGCTCATGCCGACCCTGATCTTAGATATATCTTCAAAATTCTCTATTGCCTGCTCATAAACAACCTGAAGATTCTCGAAAAAAGAACCATCGTTCAAATTCAGGAACCCGAACTGTGCCTGTGCCCTATTTGTGCGAACCCATGCACATACGGTGACCTGTTTTCCGGCAAATTCATCGGTGTTTCTAAATAACTGTTTGATCTTAGTTCTCATATCCTGAACCTCCTTAAACAAAAAAGATAGTACAATAATACCATCTTTTTTGTTTTTTTCAAGTATTTTTTTATTTATCCATATGTACATCAACCTGCTGGAAGGGAATGCAGATACCGTTCTCATCAAACGCTTTCTTCACACGTTCCATCATATCGAAGTACACTTCCCAGTAATCAGCACCCTTAACCCAAACCCTGAAGGTATAATCCAACGAGCTAGCTGCCTGTGCGGTAAGCCTTATGAAAGGAGCAGGATCCTTGAGCACCTTCTCATGTGACTCAGCCACACCCATAAGCACGCTCTTAACCTTGTCGATGTCATCATGATATCCGGCACTGAACTTGATATCCACACGTCTCTCCGGAAGAGTGGAATAATTGATGACATTCGAATTGGTAAGGGTGCCGTTAGGTATAGTGACCACTTTATTGTCAACCGTATAAAGGATTGTATAAATAATTGTGATATCCTTGACAGTACCCATCACGGCACCGTTTTCGATAAAATCACCGATCTTAAACGGCTTAAAGATAAGGATCATAAGTCCGCCTGCGAAGTTCGACAATGCACCCTGGAGTGCCAGACCTATAGCTACGCCTGCAGATGTAAAAATCGTCATGAACGAAGTGGTCGGGATACCCCAGATGATAGCTGCACTGGCAATGACCAGAGAATAAAGGATGATCTTTATAAAGCTTAAAAGGAAGCTCTGAACGCTCTTGTCAAGCTTTGTAAAAGCCTTGCCCTTTGATACCAGTTTAACCAGCCATTTTGCTACTTTAAATCCTATAAACAGGACCAAAATACCAAAAACTATTTTCAGTCCTACATCCGTACCAAGTTGTTTTAAATACTCAATTACTGTATTCACGTTAACCTCCTGTCTCCTGCGGTGCTGCATTTTCATCTACAAGAGCTGAGATATCACCCTCAACCGCACTCTTGATAGCACTCCACAGGCCTTCTGTCTCGCCGCCCATTTCCCATGCGGCAACTCCGGCTAATTTCTTTTCGCCGATGACCATGGCTTTAAGTGTCAGGGATTTTTTACCCTCCGCCCAAAGCTTATATGTATCTCCGTCCTTTTCGTATTCATAATAATTCTGTCCTGCATCCTCAAGCCATTCGGGTTCAACCTTAAGTTCTTTGAGGAATTTCTCCTGTTCGTTAAGGTCCATGCTGTCGGAGTATGTCCTCACATTATCTCCGTCCTTTACTTCATGCCACAGCCTGGTATAGAAAGGAACACCCATTATCAGCTGATCTGCGGGACACTTTTTAAGAGAAAGGTCCGCTGCGTAGGTAAACCACGAAAGAGACGAAACAGAACCTGCATCAGAGCCTTTATAATGCTCATCATAGCCCATTATCACTACATAATCTGCCACTTTGCACTGCTCAGGAATATTGTAATATGCATTGTTGCTTTCCGGTATATAGTTATCTACGGATATTACGATACCTTTCTCACTGCATTTCAAATACAGCTCTCTTAAAAACTGGATGAAAAATACTCCGGTATCAACCTTTGTAGTTTCTATATCTATATTTATTCCATCCGCTCCGCATGCTGATACGGCATCGATCAGGCTGTTTATCAGCTTTTTCCTTGAATCGTATTTTGACAGTGCCTTATAGCAGTCTTCATTATGTTCAAAGGAGCCCTCGATATCGTCGTTTTTAAGAACTGCCCAGACCTTAACTCCTCTTTCATGGGCTGCCGCTACATACTCGCTGTCGCCGTAGGATATCATCTCTCCGTCAGGACCCGACATGAAAAACCAGGTCGGCGATACCACATTTATCTCAGGGTTTTTATCAAGATTGTTAAGCATTTCCTGTATATGCCCTTTGCTGTATACGAGCTGCCAGGTGAGGTATATCTTTTCATCACTCTTTATACGTTTATACTTTTCAGCCTCAAAAGCGTTGAATGAAGGAGTCTCGTTAAACCGATCGTTCCAGTTAAGTCTTTCCTCCAATATATATCCTCTGACACCGTCCTCGCTCATTACCTTGATAAAGCCGTTTTCCTGGATGCCGCCGCCTTCGATTACCCTGACCTTTGATCCTGCAGGAAGTTTAATCAGGTAATTGGCTTTTATATCTTTATCCACACGTATACTGGTCTCTTCTTTTACCGTGGCACATAAATATTCGTCGGTGCTGTAGGTCACAAGTACACGTTCCGGCTCATGGTATGTTCTGTAAGTAATGGAACTGCAGGTAGTAAGGAATGACATGGATACGTAGAGCCCGCCGTTCTTTTCGATCACAAGCGGGATTTCATTTTCCACCGGACTGTCATTTAACAGCATCGTCTTTTCACCGGGAGTAAAAATGTAAGCCCTCGAAGCTGTAGTATAATACAGCCTGTTCTCTTCGGGATTCCACATGAAAAGTGTCGAATACTTTTCCGATACAGTAGGAAAGTCCAGATAATACTCTCCGTTTTCGTATATAGCGTTCTTGTCATATACCTTTTCATCAAAGATGATCATGGCCTCTCCTTCCGGCACGTTGTAGTATGCCGAAAGCTCGGTCTTCACATCACTTTCGCGGTATTTCTCCGCTATCTTATCATAAATGATTATACCTGCTGCCGCGAGCAATCCCACTATGATCACCGCGGCAAGTCCTATCAACACCTTCTTATTCATATAAACCCCGTGATTTACAAACATATATTAAAAACGAAAAGCTTATTCCCTTACTCATTTAAGAAGCTCCAGGATTTTCTCCTTAGGAGTAAACCCTATCGATTTTTCAGCGATCTCTCCGCCCTTAAGTACCACAAGGGTAGGGATGCTCATAACGCCGAAGCTTTCGGATAATTCATCCTCATCATCAACATTTATCTTACCTACCAGGTATTCCGGATGCTCCTCGGATATCTGGTCGACAATAGGGGATACCATCTTGCAGGGACCGCACCAGTCTGCATAAAAATCAAGCAAAACAGTCTTCCCGCTGTTTTTGATCTCTTCATAATTTTCCTTTGTTACGTTGATAACTGCCATAATATACCTCCTTTATTTTAATTCTTCGCTTATGCCAAGAATTCCATAATACTTTTTAATTGTTTTCATGTCAAAACGCCGTTCCAAAAATGCTTCAGGATTTCTCCGACACTTTTCAGGTCCACATACATATACGGGTACCATTCCTGTGGAAACAGGCTTCTGTATTGTTCCGCGGCAAACCTTTCGTCAAGGAGAAGTATTGCACCCCTGTCATCGGAGGTCCTGATCACACGCCCTGCAGACTGCAGTACCTTGTTCATACCGTTATACAGATACGCATATTCAAATCCGTTTCCGTTTATCCCGTCAAAATAATTCCGGAAAAGCTCCCGCTCGTTACATACCTGCGGCAATCCTGTACCCACTATCACGGCACCGATAAGCCTCTCGGCTCTTAAATCTATGCCTTCTCCGAATATGCCGCCCATAACGCAGAAACCGACCAAAGTTCCTTCATTTGTCTCATCAAACGCCTTAAGAAAAGCTTCCTTTTCCTGCTCCTTCATACCCTGGAGCTGCAGGAGAAGATTAGTTTTTCCGGGCTCTAACCTGATTCCGGGACTTGTCTCTTTTTCTTTAGAACTATCTGCTTCCTCAGTATCCTTTTCCGTATCTTTTTCCGAATCAGAATCTTTGTCCTGCCGGATCTGAACCTCAGCAGTCTCATCGCCAAACAGGGCTTTATACTCTTCTGCCACATCCAGCATCATCTTGTATGATGAAAAGAATACCATATAATTGCCTGTTTTGGCATTTACAAAATTTCTGATATAAGCAGCTATTTTCCCGTACTCATCCTTGCTTCTCCGGGTATATTTGGTGCTTACATCCCTTGCCACCATTATAAGCCTGTTGTCCTTATCAAAAGGAGACGGTGCATATACCGCATAGTCTTCCGCAACCTCACCGCCCAACTGGCCGATGTAGTATTTTACCGGTATAAGCGTGGCCGAGAAAAATACGGCACTCCTACCCTTTTTCAGACATTCCTTCAATGCCTTGGAAGGGTCCATACAGCAAAGCGTCACCTGGAAGCTTCCGTCAGACAGGTAGTCGGAATATATGCTGTAATCCCCGTCCATACGGTCATGCATGTTTACAAAATGCCGTACGTTAAGATACAGCTCGGACAATATCTCCGGATCATCCACCCTGAAATCCATGGGAAGTGCCTCATACGTTCCCATAAACTTAAGGCACGTATCATACAGTATATCCACATCTTCCCACACGGAAAATTCATCACACTGGCGTTTGATCTCTAAGAGAGTTTTATTACATTTTTCTAGTGCGCCGGACAGGCGTTTATGGTTATAGTCCTCGGTTCCCACCATCTTTTTTACGGTCAGGAAATCCTCTTTTATGAGTCTTGCGCTATACATTTCCCTGGCACGTTACACAAGGTTATGTGCCTCATCCACCAGGAAAACATAATCCCTCTCAGGTCCGTCGGCAAAAAACCGCCTTAGGTATACATTAGGGTCAAACAGATAATTATAATCGCATATCACCGCATCCGCCCACGTGGTCACATCCAGGCACATCTCAAAGGGACAGACATTATACTTTTCCGCATAGGAAAGGATCAGGTCTCTTGTGATCCTGCCCTCATTATTCAGCATGTCATATACACAGTCGTTCACCCTGTCAAAATGGCCTTTGGCCCGGGGACAGTCATCGGGATTGCATGCCGGCTTTTCAAGCACGCATATCTTTTCCTTGGCGGTTATGGTGACAGCCTTAAACTCAAGTCCCTTATCCATCAGCACAGAAAAGGCTTCCTCTGCTACAGTCCTTGCTATGGTCTTGGCAGTGCCGTAGAAAAGTTTGGAAGTAAGTCCCTCTCCCATGGCCTTTACCGCCGGGAACACAGTAGAAATAGTCTTCCCGACTCCGGTAGGTGCCTCCAAAAACAGCTTCTTTTTACGGAGTATCGTCCTGTATACTCCTGCTGCCAGGTCCTTCTGTCCGTCACGGTAGCTGAACGGGAATGCAATGCTTTTAATGCTCGCATTTCGTTTCCTCTGCCACTTCATCTGCCAGGCTATCCACTTGGCATACTCATGGGTGATGGATCTGAACCAGCTCTCCAGCTCATCGAAAGTATAGTGATAATAGAAAAACCTCTTGTCCTCGCTCTCAAGATTTGCATAGCTCATCCTGACACCGGCTTCACTTAAGCCGTTCTGCTCCGCATATATGTATGCATAACATTTTGCCTGTGACAGGTGCACTTTGACGGGCTCATCCATGTTTTCCACTTTTTTATATGTGGTTTTTATCTCATCTATAAAGGTGATTTCCGAATTTTCGGTTTCCGAGGCAAGCTTTAAGTTTCCGTCCGCTTCGGTCACAAAGGTAAGCGCTGTATTTTCACAGGGTGCAGGGGCCTTTAGTACTACCGCCGCCTTACCCGATCTGTTAACAGCCTCTGCCCAAGTCTCGATAAAAAGTCCGTCAGCTCTTCCATCGATGGAGAATACCATCTTCTCGCCGTCATACTCTTCGTATGCATCAAACTTTAACGTCACCTCAGAACTGTATCCGCTTCCCTGCTCCTTTTGTATCTTCCTGTGAAGCCTGGCTCCCTCCTGCATTGCATCGGGGTCCGTCCGGGCCGTGCGGTTATCTATATCACCGCTCCGCTCCGCAAACTCCACCAGCTCCCTCACCGATAGCTGTATGGGGGCAGATTCCATTAAATTTTTATTAGTTCCGTCAGATTCCATCAGAAATTGCTTCCGTTCCAGCCCCAGTCACTTATAGGATGATATGTTACATATATAGCATCTCCGGGGATACCGAGAAGTTTGGAATATACCTCGCATATCTGTCCGGTCATGGTTGCAAAATCTTTTGAAGGTGCGTTTCCAAGCAGGCTTACCGATACGTAAGCACCCTTCTCCAGTTTCTTTCCTCCGAACCAGAGGTCATACTTATCCTCTATACCTACCATAAGGTAAGTTTCACTTTTATGAAGTGTAGCCATGAGCTTTCCGAGCTCTGCCTTTAACTCTTCCTTCTTTGCTGCGTCCACAGCTACTGTGATCTTTGAATCAATAAACGGCATTTTCCCTTCCTCCTTTTTTATCCTGTTATAACATTATAATCTCAAAAGCTTAAAATCAAGCTTTCCTTTTCCTT
The DNA here is from genome assembly GCA_902774525.1 of uncultured Lachnospiraceae bacterium. GTDB lineage: Bacteria > Bacillota > Clostridia > Lachnospirales > Lachnospiraceae > RUG11977. The sequence goes on along the minus strand of CACYIR010000042.1, from coordinate 4,018 downwards.
CAACCTCCAAAATACAATACGACGGGTAACCGTCCCGGGGTCTTGAAATACTTCCGGGATTAACCACCCACACCCCATCTTTATTAAGGAGCTTCTGCACATGGGTATGTCCGAATAATACCACGTCATAACCGTTATCCTTTGCAAACGAGATCAGGTCCACGTCACTCCGGAACTGCAACCTGTGCCCGTGCTCTATATGGATCAGGTTCCCTTCTATATTAAGGTTGACCATCGACGGCTCTCTTGAAAAGAGATCACAGTTCCCTGTCACTCCGGTCGCCCTGCATTTAAAAATATCTCCTATGTAATCAATGTCCGCTATCCCGTCTCCGCAGTGCAGGACCAGGTCTATTTTCCCGATCTTCCCTTTCAGATACTCAATATTTTCGGTCTTCCCGTGCGAATCACTTATGATCAGAACTCTCATAATCATTCCTCAAAATCAAGTAAAAAAATATCCTTTCTTATTATACCACAGGATATATATTTATCAATAAATAAATATTATGCCTGACCCCTATTAATAATGCTATAAAAATGTGTTATATTGTAAATGTCTCCTACTGCTATTGCAAATACCGGAAATTCCATATTATAATGACTTCATAAGTTTTATTCTGTATTGGAGAAGGAGGTTTTACACTTATGATCTATTATGTAAATATCAATGCCGGCAAAGACGGCAACGGCTCAAAGGAAATGCCCTTCCGTCATATTAATGATGCGGCAAAGATCGCAAGACCCGGTGATGAGGTTATCGTGGCACCCGGTATATACAGGGAGTACGTTAACCCTGTAAACGGAGGAACCGCGGAAAAGAGAATAACATACCGTTCGGAAAAGCCCCTGGGCGCTGTCATCACAGGTGCCGAGGAACTGAAGGCATGGAAGAAATACAAGGGCGACGTCTGGAAGGCAGAGGTTGATAACGGAGTATTCGGAGCATACAATCCTTATACTACATATGTATGCGGTGACTGGTATTTCGCACCTACCGTAAGACATACCGGCGCAGTATTTATCAATGATCTCATGATGTACGAGACCGTAACGCTTGCTGAGTGTGTAGCCGGCAAAGCAGACCCCTGTGCATACAATCAGGAAGAGTCGGAATATAAATGGTTTACCGAGCAGAAAGACGGAAAGACCATACTTTATGCTAATTTTAAGGGCATGGATCCTACTAAGGAAAAAGTAGAGATCAGCGTGAGAAGAAATATTTTTATGCCGGACAAGCCCGGAAGAGGATATATCACGGTATCCGGCTTCGTAATCACAAAGGGAGCTACCACATGGGCACCTCCCGCAGCTTATCAGGACGGTCTTATAGGACCTCACTGGAGCAAGGGATGGATCATTGAGGACTGTGAAGTATCTAACAGCCGCTGCTGCGGTATTTCTTTAGGAAAATACAGAGATCCCGAAAACGACATGTATTTCTACACAAAGCATGTAAAAAGCCCTACCCAGATGGAAAGAGATGCCGTATGCCGCGGACAGTTCCACGGATGGCTCAAGGAACGTGTGGGAAGCCACATCATCCGCAGATGTCATGTTCATCACTGTGAGCAGACAGGTATCGTAGGACGTATGGGTGCTGTTTTCTCGACCATCGAAGACTGTCATATCCATCATGTATGTAATTCCCAGCAGTTAGGCGGTGCTGAGACCGCAGGTATCAAGCTTCACGCAGCTATAGACGTTACCATCAGAAGGAACTACATCCATAACTGTATCATGGGTGTATGGCTTGACTGGGAAGCACAGGGTGCACGTATCACACAGAATCTTATGCACGACAACTTCCGTCCCGAGGGCAGGACTCCCGCACAAGGCGCTATGTTCTCGAACGATATCTTTATTGAGGTAGGACACGGTCCTACACTTATCGATAACAACGTACTGCTCTCCAAGGTATCCGTTGTTATCCCCAGCGAAGGTATCGCATGCGTGCACAACCTTATGCTCGGCTCATTCGCACTTATCAATTCAGGTGTTGACAGTATCGTAAACGGACAGCGTGAGCCCAGATATACACCTTATCATATCCGCCACAGGACAGAGGTGGCAGGCTTCATGACAATCCTTCACGGTGACGACAGAATATATAACAATATATTTGTACAGAACTATCCTGTTACCGATAAGAAAAAGACCGCTCAGGCCAACGATTATGAAGTGGTAGGTACCTCATGCTTCGATATCTTCCCTTCGTATGACGAATGGATAGCACAGTTTATGATGGACCGCGAGCCTGATATGGGTAAGCTTGCAACAGCTCATTTCGGACACCTTCCTGTATGGGTAAAAGGTAATGCATACTTTAACGGTGCAGCGGTCGGAAAACATGAGACCGCCGGTTTCGAGAACAAGAAAAATAAGGTAAGTGTTAAGCTTGTTGAGAAGAACGGCAAAGTAAGCATAAAGACAAATCTTTATCCGCTGCTTAAAGACTTTAAGGACGGCATCATCACAAGCGATATCTTAGGATGTGCATTTGAGCCCGAGCAGAGATTTGAGAATCCCGACGGAACCGCCATCACATTCGACAGCGATTTCTTAGGAAACCACAGGGGACTCTCCACCATACCCGGACCTTTTGCTGACGCAGCAGCTGCTGAAAGCGTACTTTGGAATAAATAGTCAGAATAATCATAAAGGTGTCAGGTACCAACACAGGTACCTGACACCTTTTAAAAGGAAAAACAATTACATCAAGCTTTCATCATAAATGGCGCGGGCTCCGCCTACGTACTTGGGTCTGCGTCTTGCACAGATAATGGGAGCTTCGCCTATCTTACGGAGTGATATCCTTAACGGAACAACAACACTTCTGATATGCATTCCTATCATGGTGCCGCCGATATCTATACCTGCATCTCCCTTAGCCTCAACGGACTCTATAAGCACCGGATCATCAAAGCGGTTGTAACATTCCGTTGCAAATGCTCCACCTGCGTGGTTAGGCTGAGGGATGGCGTTTACCTGCTCAAATCCGAATTTCTTCATGGTCTCCCTTTCAACCACAAGGGCACGGTTCAAATGCTCACAGCACTGCGCTGCTGCCATTATACCATGTTCCTTAAGTACCGGAATTATCCCGTCATATATAGCCTTTGCGGAATCCATATTGGTAGCTGTACCTATCTGGCTTCCGAGCACCTCGCTCGAAGAACAGCCGATAATAAACAATGAGCCGGGCTCTAAATGTGCTTTTTCTATTATCTCGCTTACAGCCTGTCTGCTTTCTTCGGTAATCTTTGTAAAATCCATGATCCTGATCTCCTGATTATATATTAAAATAATCTTGTTGTCCTAAAACACTTCAGTTTAATTCCATGCGCTTAAACAACTTGATAAGTCCGCCCTTAAAGCATAATAGAAGCGAACCTGCGACTCCCAAAAGTCCCTGTGCTATTTCATAAGGAAGCTTGATCAATGAGCCGGCCATGCCTGCTTCGCGCCCATATATATATGCTCTTCCGAAGGTATAACCTGTTACCATGATAGCAGCTCCAATAAGTGTTGCCGTCAGAGCAGTAACAAAAAACGTAACAAAAAACTTCTTATGGTCATTTTTCTGTGCTTTATATACGATCAGCGCGATAACCAGTGCCTGAATTCCGTGTGTAACCAGTGAAACGAACATCGGTGCCGGATAGAATATCATATCTCCGAGGAACGAACCAATACCGCCCACTGCAAATGCTGCTAAAGGGTCAAGCAGAAGTGCTGCAGTGCAGATAACGATGTCGCACAAGTATAAATGTCCGCCCGGTACCGGTACGCCAAAGCTTGACATAGCAATATTCAGGCCCATGAAAAGTGCCGTGATGGTGATCCATCTGACTTTATTGATGTCTTTTAATCTTCTGTTCTTGTTAACTGTAGCTTCCATATATTATCCTCTGTTCCATACGGGAATCCGTATCATTTTCAAAAATAGAGCACGGAAATCATTTAATTTCCATGCTCCATAAGTTATCACAGATTTGGTAATATTAAAAGCACCAGA
>CACYIR010000041.1 GCA_902774525.1 uncultured Lachnospiraceae bacterium | reverse complement strand
GTGCTGACGCACCCTTAAGATACATACGTATCTTATGGGTGCTTTTCTTGTGTTATAGAACTATTTGCGGCTAAACGGATATACAAACAAAGCGTAAGCCGGATGGTTTATGAGTGTGTTTGTACGGCCGCAAATAGTTCGTCTACCACTACCCACACATTACAACACAAGGAGGAAAACACTATGAGTAACCAAAACTTATCTTTTGAAGACGCCGGATACAGGAAGATGTACTGGCACACATGTTCACACATTATGGCACAGGCTTTAAAGCGCCTTTACCCCGAGGTAAAGCTTGCTATAGGTCCTGCCATAGAAAACGGATTTTACTATGATATCGATGCACCGTTCAGCTTCAATCCCGAGATATTTGAGGAGATTGAAAACGAAATGGCTAAGATCTGTAAAGAAAACCTGAAGCTTGAACGTTTTGAGCTTGAACGTGAAAAAGCACTCGAGCTGATGAAGGACGAGCCTTATAAGATCGAACTGATAAACGACCTGCCGGAAGATGCGGTCATCTCATTCTATAAGCAGGGCGAGTTTACAGACCTTTGTGCAGGTCCGCACCTTAGCTCTACAGGCGAAGTAAACGGCAAAGGCATAAAACTGCTCTCATGCGCAGGAGCTTACTGGAGAGGTGATTCCGAGAGGGAGTCCCTGCAGAGGATATACGGTATTGCTTATCCTTCAAAGGAGGAGCTTGACGAATACCTGAATATCCTGGAAGAGGCAAAGCGCCGTGACCACCGTAAGCTGGGAAAAGATCTCGGATTGTTCCTGCTTATGGATGAAGGTCCGGGCTTCCCGTTCTTCTTACCTAAGGGGCTGACACTTAAAAATACTCTTATCGAATACTGGAGAGAGATCCACAAGCGTTACGGCTATGTCGAGATCTCAACTCCCATCATACTTAACAGGGATCTGTGGGAAAGGTCGGGACACTGGACACATTATAAAGATAAGATGTACACAACAGTCATAGACGACATGGATTTTGCCATCAAACCCATGAACTGTCCCGGAGGTATGCTCGTATACCGTTCCGAGCAGCATTCTTACAGGGAGCTCCCCTTGCGTGTCGGCGAGCTCGGACTTGTCCACCGTCACGAGCTGTCCGGTACACTGCACGGCCTTTTCCGTGTAAGATGTTTTACACAGGATGATGCACATATCTTTATGACACGTGAACAGATGCGTGAAGAGATCAAAAATGTCATCAGGCTTTTTGATGAGGTATATTCCGTATTCGGTCTGTCATACGAAATAGAAGTATCCACAATGCCCGAAGACCATATGGGCGATATCGAAACATGGGATTTTGCAACAGATACATTAAAGGCTGCATGTGAAGACATGGGTAAGAGCTATGTGATAAACGAGGGCGACGGAGCTTTCTACGGCCCTAAGCTTGACTTCCATCTGTCGGATTCTCTGGGAAGAACATGGCAGTGCGGTACAATACAGCTCGATATGCAGCTGCCCGAAAGATTTGAACTTGAATATGTCGGAGCAGACGGTAAGAAGCACCGCCCGATAATGATACACCGTGTTGTATTCGGTTCCATAGAGCGTTTTATCGGTATCATCACAGAGCATTTCGCAGGTGCATTCCCGCTGTGGATCGCTCCCGTACAGGTCGAGGTACTTCCTGTTACAGACCGTGCCGCAGAATACGCCGGTAATATCGTCAAAAAGCTTGAAGCCGCCGGCTTCCGTGCCGAAGCCGACTACCGTCCCGAAAAGCTCGGATATAAGATAAGGGAAGCAGTAGGAATGAAGGTACCTTATATGATCATCGTAGGTGATAAAGATATCGAAAATAATACAATATCTGTACGTCATCGTTCCGGTAAGGACCTGGGTGCCATGAAGTACGAGGATTTTGAAGCTCTTATAAAAGATGAAAACAATAAAAAAGCTCTCTGACCAATCTGCTTTAGATCGATCAAAGAACAAACCCTCCGGGTAAAACCGGAGGGTTTGTTCATTTAATCCTTATATCGGTAAGTACGCACTGGTCTCCTGTAAGGGCCACATACAGTTTATCCAGCTCATCGGGGATCAATGTTGTGCTCTGCACAGCCAGTCCGACATTCTCCGTACTCATAACTACGGTATTCTTTTTATATTCAAAGGATATCTCACAGTTATATCCTTCTTTGTTCTTTGCTTTCCAGTTATCCCAGTTCCTGAAGCTCTCATTTTTATTTACTATCAGGCTGCTTTCCGCGGTGGTCTGCGTATCCAGGCTTTCTCCGTCAAGACGGATAAGTGCATACTCCCTGTAATCGGGTCCGTCCACCTTCCCGTCTTTAGAATAGAACAATGCTACATACGGGCAATGCCATATAAGTCTGGATGTCGGAAGACACTTACTGTGGAATGATATCTGCATCTTATCCTTAAGCTCTATGCCTTCGGTGGATCTGCTCCTGTAACTGTCTATCTGGATGCTGGGGATATCACCTTCAGATCCGTCGATATAGGATATTTCTTCCGCTATCCTCTTTATATAGTCGTCCTTAGTCTGCGTACGGCTTCTTTCAACGCTTATATCATACAGGTAGCAATGTTCTCCCGTTAAGCAGATATAAGCATATCTTGAACTGTCAGGAAGCGCAACCGTTACTTCAGTAACAGAGTTCCCGTCATCTATTTTTACCAGCACATGATCCTTAAGCTTTACCGCTTCCATCTCATAGGTTATATCACTGTCTGTCCTGTCACCTTTCTGTTCTCTCTTTTCACTGGCGTATTTATTCACAGATGACTTGCGGATACCGTCTCCCGATACGCTTCCGTCAAGCTTTATCTCGCAATACTCAAAATAGACTAAATCTTTTTTACTCTTTTCATCCATATGGACGTGTCCGTCCAGAGAATCAAACAATACTAAAGATACAAAACCGGTATTATCGGTACTGCCTTCATTGCTCATCACAAAACGGAATTTTTTCTTAAAAGGCGATACCATGATTCCTTCTGAATACTCGCTTCTGTATTTCTCGCATCTTAACTCTTTTTTGCCTATAAGATTACCGGATTTTGTTCTTTCCCTCATCTTATACTCGACATCCTGGTCGATGAGTTCCTGCATGATCCTGGCAAATTCGGGATCGAACTGTGTGCCGGCACCCTTTACTATCTCCTCCCTTACAAGCTGCTGGGGTATAGCCTCCCTGTAGCTTCTGTTGGAAGACATGGCATCATATGCATCGGCAACCGATATGATCCTCGCGATCTCAGGGATATCGTCACCTTTGAGATGATTGGGATACCCGTGTCCGTCATATCTCTCATGATGATAATGTGCTCCTATGCTGAGGTACGGATACTCCACTATACTCGAAAGTATCTGGTTACCCATAACGGGATGCTGCTTGATCACATCATACTCTTCCGGAGTGAGCTTGCCCTTTTTATTGATGATGCTGTTGGAGATACCGATCTTACCTACATCATGGAGAAGGGCCGCATAATATATCTTATAACATTCATCTTCGCTTTTTCCGAGACTTCTTGCAATCTTCTCGGAATACTCCGCTACTCTTAACGAATGCCCGTGTGAATATGTATCCTTTGCATCGATGGCGTTTACCAAAGCTGTAGCTGTCTGCTCAAACAGACGCTGTGAAAAACGCTGCTGTGTTTTTAAGTAATCCACTTCAGCATTGCGGAATTCTTTGATCCTTTTATTTCTTCTGTATATGAGAATGATCGCTACGAGTGTAAGCAGGTTGTTAAATGCTCCGGGAAGTGCTGACGGATTGTGACTTACTATGAACTGTACCACCATACTGGGGAACTGGACCAGCAGAAGGATAAGCGCAGTAATAAATCCGAGCTTGCCATAGAACACGACCATGAAAATGATAAATATGTTGGCCAGTGATGATAAAACTCCGGTAAAACCGGTATACGGAAGTCTTCCGCCAAAGATATTGATAAACTTATCGGTTACTCCGATAGTTTTAGACAGTAGTATCGATACCCCAAGGTATAAAACCAACAGTAAGGCCAGGGCATACAGAGACTTGCTTTTACGTTTGTTTAAAAAAGAATTATTATTTTCATCTTTTTCTTTTTTCATACAACGCCTCCGATCCGGTTAGTGTCTTTCATTTTCATTTGTAAAGCATTCGCAGAACCTTCCCGAAAATGCGGGAGGTTCATCCGCTACATATAAGTGTGAAGTGTCTCCGAATGCCGAAACCCTGAAATATGCCTTTCCCTCACGTCTTTCCTCCGTATAGACGGTGGTGACGGATGTGGGTGCAGCAATAAAGCCGTGCCACAAGAGCATGGTAGGGATATTTAACAGGTAACTGAGCAGCACCGATTCTAACCCGAAGTGACAGAACAATGCGACCGTATCGTTATTGGGTTTTACAGCTTTGAAATATTTCCCGCTTCTCTCATATCCCAGTTCTTTTAAGAGTTCTTCAAACTCCGACAGGACATAGGTCAATTCTTCTTTTACATTCGCCTCAGCGAATACCGGATGCTCCGTCCATTTATCATAGTCAAAGAAAATATCGTTTGCTGTCCAATCTTCGGGCATCCAGTCCCAGCATATAGAGCCCATATCGGGACGATCCGGTCTTTTTATCCTGGGAGCAAATTCCTTAAGCCATTCATATACGACGGGTTCTTTACCCGGTTTCATCTTCTTAAGACAGGCTTCTGCGGTTTCCCTCGCTCTTCCCAAGGGAGATATGTATACCCTGTCTATTTTTTCCTTGGCGATCCTGTCCGAAAGAAGCTCGGCCTCTCTCTTACCCTTTTCTGTCAGGCTGTCATTAATATAATCGGGATCCCCGTGTCTAATGATCAATAATCTCATGATATGTTTCCTTTTCTGTAATGATCCATGGTATATCCGTATCCTGTTCGTACAGGTTCTGTTACAGGAACTCGCATAATACAGTGTTGCTTAAATCCATACCTTTGTCCGTAAAACAGATGCGGTCGTTTTTTTCCTCTAAAAGCCCCATCTGCCGATACTTATCTAATATATCTCCGAATCTGTCCGTGATATCCGTTCCGTATCGCTCCTTAAACCCTGAAACGGATATTCCTTCCGTCATCCTGAGTCCCAGTATGCAGTACTCCGCCATCTGTGCTTCCCTGTTAAGGATCTCTTCCGTCTCACAGGAAGGACGCACGATGTAATCATCTATGTTCTCCGTATTTTTTATACGGAACATATCGTTTTCGGAGCCGGTACCTGCGGATACGTTTTTAAGTCTTACCGCATTCTTATATGAAAGGTATGAAGCAGCCCCCAGTCCTGCTCCGATATATTCCTCACCGGTCCAATAGCCTGTATTATGCCTGCAGTGAAAACCTTTTTTTGCGTAATTGGATACCTCGTATCTGTGATATCCCTTTTCTTCCAGGTATTTCCCGGTATAGTGATATATCTCCCGTTCCGTATCCTCATCGGGCAGCAACAGACTTCCGGGATTTTCCTCATATCTCTTATATAGAGGCGTCCCCTCCTCAAGTATAAGGCTGTATGCCGAAATATGCTCCGGCTCGAGATCCGTGACTGCTTTTAAGGTCTCCTTCCAGTTATCAAAGGTCTGTCCCGGTACGGCGGATATAAGGTCTATATTGATATTTTCAATTCCCGTGCTTCTTGCAAACCTATAGCTTTCCAGAAACTGTTCAAAAGTATGAATCCTTCCGAGAGCCTTAAGTATACCGTTATCCGCAGACTGAAGTCCTATGCTTAAGCGGTTTACTCCGTATTTTTTATACAGTTTGAGCTTTTCTTCCGTAAGAGTCCCCGGATTACACTCTATGGTAAACTCTATAGGCGATATCCCTTCGGATATGGTCTTTAGGAGCTTTTCCGTATTTTTCAGCTCCAGTACCGACGGAGTCCCGCCCCCTATAAAGCAGGTGTCACACTTAAGCCCCGTCTCCTTCATCCCACAAAATACGCCGTCAAGCTCACCGCAGAGAGCATTGATATAACTACAGGAAAGGCTGCGGTGCTTTTCATCAGCACCACAGCCAAATCCGGGAAATGAAAGGAAATCACAATAATCGCATTTTCTGACACAAAACGGTATATGTACATATAATTCCATATTCGCACCATTATCAGCTGTTTACTTACAATGATCACTCGTTGCTGTCATCAGCCTTCGAATAATCAACAAACGAAATGTCAAGGTCAACATTGCCCTTTATACCGGGAATTGAGCCCGACTCGGAATACTGCAACATCTGGAAATTGTACGGGAACGTGATCTTATCCGAGTATACCGCATACCATTTATCGTATTTTTCCAGTCTCTCAAGATCTATACCCATGATCATATATTTTGTATTGGCATAGATCATAGGAGTATATCCCGCTGCGGCTATCCTGTCACAGAACGTGATGCACATATCCGTTCTGTCCTCATAGCTCAATCCGTTTGCCCTTGCATTATATGTGGCAACTCTCTCGGTATCAAATATGACGGGATAAGTGATATTGTACTTATCAACAGCATTTATAACAAACGTTGCTTCTTCTATGGCTTCTTCCTTTGTAATGGCCTGTGAGAAGAAGTATACTCCGGTCTTTATGCCTGCCGCAGCTGCACCTTCCATATTCTTTTCGAATACCGGGTCAAGTTCCAGTGTGCCTTCGTTCATACCGCGGTAACCGAGACGTATTATCGCATATTCAACGCCTGCTTCTGCCACCTTTTTCCAGTCAATGGTACCCTGGTACTTTGAAACATCGATACCTCTTATGGAAGCCTTTGCTCCGTTTTCATCAAGATATACCCAGTTGTTGGAATCCGAGGTATCAAGTCTGTCCCAGTCATAAGAGCATTCGGCCACCTTATCGCTGATCGGTACATAATATCTTTCGGAATTATATCCGTTCACGGTAACATATCTTTCCGGTATGGACTCTAACGGAACGATGATGCCCTGCATGTCGGGATCTTCCACGTTGGGATGTACATATGCACCGAACTTGACATTTCCTACTACTACAGATCCCTGTCCGAGCAGGAAATCACCTTTCAGCTCACCCAGATAATACTTGTTTCCGAGTTTAACAACCGTGATCCAGCTGATGCCTTCCTCACCTATCTCAAGTCTGAACTCACTGCTGATATCCACAGCATCCTTATCGGTCACTTCCGCATCATTATAGCCTATCTCGCTGAAGCCCGCATCGGTAAGGCCGTACTTATATGAAGCCTTGCTGGTCTCAAGTTCAAAAAGGATCGGGAACTCCGCAAGTCCGCTGGGAAGTTCGGAGAATGCAGCCTTTTTCATAAGGCTTATTATCTTCTTTTCAATAGTTTCCTTTGTTCTCTCATTCTCCCCGTAGTACTCGGTAAGATCATTGACATCTATTATCCTGAACTGACCGGGTATCCTGCCGTATCCCGTATAATCGGTAAGCACGGCCATCTTATTGCCGTTCATGTTACACCACTTAGGACAAAGTGTTGCGGCATTCACCTCAAAATCATACTCATAAGGTTCAAAAATACGTTTGTTACCTTTTTCAATGAATATCATCTTCTTATGTCCGGTATCATTCAGATAATATTCATTCCTATAACCGACTCTGAAACCGTCATCACTTGAAAATACAAGATATTCCAGTCCGTCCACTGTCTCGACACCGCACTTGTAACCTTCGGCAAGACTGTCTGAGAGTGATGCGGCTACTTCTGCCAGGTTCTCAGTATTCTTTCCGGTTACAGGAGCGGGAGTAGTCGTTCCGCTGCCGTCTCCGGGGTTTTCGCTTCCGCTTACTTCAGGGTTGTCTTTTCCGCCTTCATATTCCTTTTTAAGGGAATCATATACTATAAAAAGTGATACGATCAGTGCTATTACCACCAGGAACTCTATAATGGCAATACCGATCCAGATACTCTTATACTTATTGGATTCCTTGGCTTCTTCATTGGCCTTGACCTCGGCCTGCTTTTCGGTCTCGCTCTTTCTTAAAGCATCGGCAAGTTTTCCTGCCTCCGCTTTCTTCTCTTCCAGTTCCTTGTTCTTACTTTCTATCTCCTGAAGAAGGACCCCCAGATAATCCTTCGCGGCCTGGAGTTCATCCTCGCGGACATTCCTGCGCTCTTTATCGGCTTCATATGCCTGGAGGAGCTCATTCATATCCTTCTCATTGTTTTCACTCATTCACTTTCACCTCTGATACTCCGCTTTCTATTCGATTACAGCTGCATACCTGCAGCAGCCTATGACTTTTATCCGATTTCTTTTTACTATATTACCATAATATTGGCATATTGGTCAATATTTATTTTTTGCTTTTTGTTTGAAATATTTATAATTGTCATTCTTTTTAGACAATTAATTCATCTTTTTCTAAAAATTTATAGTTTTTTTAGAATTTTATGCTTGACATTTTTAAATTTAGGGTGTATAATTCAGACATAGAAAACAAACAAAGAAAACTTTTTCAAAATTCCTTATTAAATGGGTTATTTGATGGTTCACCAATAACAAAATAACAAATCTACGAAAGAGGGGTACGGTCCAATGAAAACCTAAGTCCTATTTCAAAAAAAATATTAAAGAAACGAGGTACGGTCCAAAGGAAACAGTAGCTTAATTTCAAAACAAAATTTTAAAGAATCGAGGTACACTCCAAAGGAGACTTAAGCCAAACTTCAAAACAAAATACTAAAGAATCGAGGTACACTCCAAAGGACAATTAATCTTCTATTCAAAACAAATATTAAAGAAATGAGGTACACTCCAATGGGAGCATAAGCCAATCTCCATTAACCGCACGGGAGCGGTTCTGAACCGGATTATCCGGGATCATTTTTAAGAGTACGGATGTGAGGCCGTATTGATATAGATGATTGCAATAGATTTAAAAATCTAACGAAATGAGGTATATAGAAAATTCAAATGAAATCTGAGACAGTAAAGTAGGGCATCGGATTAAAGGATTGATCCGGTGCCCTATTTTATTGTGTCCGTTTAACGTGTCCGGTCCGTTTATCTCCTGCCATGTTTTCTTGACTAATCCCACCCGTTTATGTATTATTGATACTGTAATACTCTTCTGTTTTATCTTTTAAAAGTTTTATTGAATATTACGGAGATACGTTTATGAAATATAATGCGTTTATCAGCTACCGGCATACAGAACCCGATATGTATGTAGCTAAACGGCTCCAGCAGAAACTGGAGCATTTTAAGCTTCCGAAATCCTTAAGGAAGAATTTCCCCAAGGAACGCTGGAGGATAACCAGGGTATTCAGGGATCAGGACGAGCTGTCACTCGCTGACAGTCTTTCCGAGGAACTTGAAGAGGCATTAAAAGATTCCGAGTATCTGATAGCCATATGTTCACCGAGATACAAGGAATCCGAATGGTGTACTAAAGAAATTGAAGATTATAAGAAAATGTACGGTCTGGAGAAGATACTCCTCGTACTGGTTGAAGGAGAACCCGAAACCGCATTCCCGGAAAACCAGCTGTACCGGGACAAAACCGTGACCGACGAAACCGGTAATACAGTAACTGTCCGTGAAGAGATAGAGCCTTTGGCTGCAGATGTGCGCGGAACCGACAACAGGGCCAGGAACAAAATGATAGATGAGGCTGTCGTGCGTCTGGCCGCCATGATGTACGGACTTGATTACGATGAACTGCGCCGCAGGCACCGTGAGCAAAGAATACGGCGTATAGCAGGTATAGCCTCTATATGCTCATTCATCTTCTTTATATTCGGTCTGATATGTTTTTCACTGTTCATGCGGATCAATTCCCTGAAAAATGAGCTGGAGGATTCAAACGAGAACTTAAAGGTACTAAACAAACAGATACTCGAAAACGATGAGGAGATCAAAAGCCAGAATCAGAAGCTTACGGAGTATTCTCAAAAAATCGAGAACCTGTACGAGCAGGAACAGATAAAACATGCCGAATCCGTAGCTGATAACGCGGATGCCTATATAAAGGCCGGACGGTATTACGAAGCTGTCGAAGCTTTGATGAAGGTTATGCCCAAAACCAAAGACGACAAAGAAAAACCTTATATCCCAAAAACCGAGTATACTTTAACAAATGCACTTTTTGAGTATGATTTTAATGTATACGTATTTGACTCCATACTTCCTTTGCCTGACGAATTTGAATATGATGAATTTTGGGGAAGTATAGAGGAATACCGGTTCCTTGAAAGATATCTCGCAGGTGATATTGTCGTCGGCGCAGGTCAGATTTCCGAAGACATCATTCTGATCATAACCAACACGGCTGACTTTTTCTGGTACAATCCCAAAGAGTACACTTTCTTTAATTATACCATCTCCTGGTTTAATACCGAATTTACGGATAATATAAACAGGGCCGTATACCGTGACGGTAAGCTATATATCCACTTTGACAAGAATGATTACGTATCCTGTTTTGTCATGAAAAAACGTACAGACGATCAATATGTATATGATATGTCTAAAGACGAATCAAGTAAGCTCCGGACCAAAGGTTTAAGTGAGGACAATCCTGTTTTATGGTCGGATGACGGTAAGGTCCGGATAGAATATACTTCCAAGCGTGCCGTAAGTATTTTCCGCGGTAATGAAGAAAATCCGGTAAATACTCTATATGACCACAAAGGACATTGCTACGGTATCAAAAAGCTTAACGGAACGGATTATTACGCGATCACTTTCGGATACAACGGTTATATTCTTAATGAAAATCTTGAAGAAATAGCTCGTGTAGAAAACTACTACGACTATTCTCCGGAGGATAATTGTGTTTTACAATACATGGAAAAAAGCGACGGTACCGGTTATGCTGTTTACCGCTATCCTTTTAAAAGCTATGACGAGCTTATAGCTGAAGCCGAAAAAATGCTGGAAACAAAAAACATGAAGATACAATAAAAGAAATAAAACAGGTCTCTTAAGATTGATATTTATATCTTAAAGAGGCCTGTTTTTATTATATTAAATGTCACATCGAAAACGCCTTCAGCGTTTCCCCGGTATATTATTTTTTAATATGCTCAAATGTTACCGTACTGCTTACTCCCGACTTGATGATCAGCTTTTTAACTCTCTCAAAATCTTTCGCTCCGCCGGTGATCTTAAATACCGCATTTTTATCTATACCCTTAAAAGCATACTTGCCGACGGTTTTAAGCTTTGCGGCAGTGATATTTATCACCTTAAGCTTTTTCTGGTTTCTGAACGCATTCTTATAGAGCTTCTTTACTTTCTTCCCGATCGTTATCTGTGTCAGTTTGTTGTCTTCAAATGCATAAGATTCTATGGAAGTGATGTAGAACTTCTCTTTACCTGCCTTGATATAAGCGGGTATCGTATACTCTCCGAAAGTACTGTCGGATGTCTCGGCATTCATAAGCCTGATCTTCCCGCTTGCGGTCTGGAAGTAAAACTCCTTTGTTTCAGAACCTGAGGAAGTCGTCTCGGTAGTTTCTATTGTCAGCTCTTTTTTCAGATTCATGTTAAGTTCTGTCTTCTGAGTATAAGAGCTTGTTTTCTTTGTGTACTCTTCATGCCTTACCACCTGATCCGGCTTTGGTGTTGCTGTGGGAACCGGTGTGGATGTGGGTACGGGTGTAGTGGTAGGTACAGTAGTTACGGCAGGTACCGGAGTCGATGTTATAACAGGTACAGGGGCGGATGTTATAACCGGAACAGGAGTGGTTGTAACAACCGGTGCAGGTGTGGCTGTTACGACCGGTGCGGGTGTCGCAGTTACTACAGGTGTGGCTGTAACTGCGGGTGTAGCGGTGACTACGGGAGTGGCGGTAACCACGGGTGTGGCGGTGACTACGGGAGTAGCTGTAACCACGGGTGTTGTCGTAACCACAGGGGTGGTTGTTACTACCGGTGTTGCAGTTACCTCAGGAGTTGCTGTAACCTCAGGCGTTGCTGTAACTACAGGGGTGGCTGCTGCCTTGACGGTCACATTTGCCTGTACGGTACTGCCAAATAAGGATCCGGATATCACACCCGTTCCGGCTTTTAAGCCCTTTACCATGCCGTTTTCTATAGCAACGTACTGATTATCCGCTGTGGTAAATACCACTTCATTCATAACAGGAATCTGCCTGGAAGGCCATGATCCCGCAAAGCTTGCCTTTACCGATACGGTAGGAAATGCTGTGCTGCTGCCCTCTTCTACCTCTGTATCTCCCACAGTAAATGTAACATTTGAGATAGATGA